>NZ_MKGS01000047.1:0-89278 GCF_002836905.1 Pseudomonas sp. 43NM1
CTCAGGTTTGACGACTGCTGCGCAGCCGAACGCAGGCTTCGCCAGCTGCTACAGGGGGGCGAGTTGCTGCAAAAGTGGTGTCGTTACAGGAGTAACCCAACCCGCGTGCGCTTGGGCAATTTGCTCACTACCAATTGGTGCGAGCGTTGCAGCAAGGCTTGCAGTTCTTCGGCGCCCAGCGGGTAGGGCGGTTGCATGATGATCCATTGCGCCCGGGCCAGGTACGGCGCCGGGTGGATGCCCGGGCGGTCGCAATGGCCGAGGAACAAGTCCTTGTCGACCTTGAATGCCAGGGAGTCGCCGCGCAGGTTTTGCAACGCGAACATCTTGTTGCCAGCAATCGAGAACACGCGCACGCCGCCCCACTTGTAATCCTCGCGAGCGCCGGGCAGCGCCAGGCAAAACTCGGCGACGTCTGCTTCGCTCATGCGTCCAGCCTTCATATCAATCGGTCCCCGCAAGCATTGAAAGATTCGATCAAATGGTCGAGCCAGGCGCGCACCGCCGGCATCACCCCGCGCCGATGAGGGTAGACCGCTTGCAGCCAACCGCCCGGCGGTGACCACTGCGGCAACAGCCGAATCAGCGAGCCGTTGGCGATTTCTTCCTCGCAATACAACATCGGCAGCACGGTGAAACCCTGGCCGGCGAGGGCGCAGGCCTTGCGCACAATAAAGTCGTCGATCCCCAGCCGCGCTTCCAGCGCCATATCGCAGCTTTTGCCCTGCTGATCGAGCAAGCGGATATGCACCATGCGATCCGGTTCCAGCGCGCCGAGGATCGGCAAACCCTTCAGATCATCCGGATGATTGATCTCGCGTCCCTGCAGAAACGCCGGGCTGGCGACCAACAGCGTTTGCGCCTGACGCAAGCGTCGAGTCACCAGCAACGGATCTTCATCGCCCAGCTCGCGGACGCGCAGAGCGACATCAACGCCTTCGTTGACCAGATCGACGCGGCGGTTGAGCAACAAGACTTCGAGCTGCACCTGCGGGTATTTTTCGAGAAAGTCGCTGATCACCGTCGGCAATATTTCATGCGCCAGCCCCACCGGGCACGACACACGCAATCGCCCGCGCGGCTCGCTGGACATGCTCGCTACCGCTTCGTCGGCCATTTCCGCTTCCAGCAACATGGCCTGGCAGTGACGCAAATAGCGTTCGCCGACCGCCGTGAGCTTGAGTTGGCGCGTGGTGCGCTGCAGCAAACGCGCGCCGAGGCGTTCTTCCAGTTCGGCAATCCGCCGCGACAGCCGCGACTTGGGAATCCCCAACAAACGCCCGGCCGCCGCGAATCCACCGGCCTCGACGACTTTGGCGAAATAGTAGAGGTCATTCAAATCTTGCATGGTTTGCGCTCGACTGTTCTATCAGTGGGACGAACTATCGCATTGTTGCGGGCTAATCAGCTATTGGATTGATCTGTAGCATCACCGCCATCAGATCGCCCGGTGGCGGTCCTCACTTGGAGATCACTTATGAAACTGTTGCATATCGATTCGAGCATTTTGGGTGACAACTCGGCTTCCCGTCAGTTGAGCGGCGAAGTGGTCAAAGCCTGGCAAGCGGCCGACGCCTCTGCCGTGGTGACTTACCGTGACCTCGCTGCCGACGCCATCAGCCACTTCTCCGCCACCACCCTGGTCGCCGCTGGCACCACCGCCGAACTGCGCAACGCTGCACAACAACACGAAGCCGAACTGAGCGCATCGACCCTGGCCGAATTCCTCGCCGCCGATGCCGTGGTGATTGCCGCGCCGATGTACAACTTCACCATTCCCACCCAACTCAAAGCCTGGATCGACCGCATCGCCGTCGCCGGCCAGACGTTCCGTTACACCGAAGCCGGTCCGGAAGGCCTGTGCGCTGGCAAGAAACTGGTGATCGTCTCGACGTCGGGCGGCCTGCACGTCGGTCAGGCCAGCGGTGTAGCGCACGAAGATTACTTGAAATTGTTGTTCGGTTTCCTCGGCATCACTGACATCGAATTCGTCCGCGCCCACGGTTTGGCTTACGGCGAAGAAGTGCGCAGCAAAGCCCTGAGCGATGCGCACACGCAGATCAGCGAGCAACTGTTTGCCGCAGCGTAAAAAATAGATAAAGCCCGAAGCAGCACCTGAAAAACTCTGTATTCTGATTGTGGAAATGATCAGTTACAGAGTTTTTTTGTGTTTGATCATTTTTCATGTTGTGGCCCAGGTTATGCAAACGAGGCGTTACGATCCCGTCGCACAATGACCTTGACCGCCGCAAACACTGGCACAAGGCTGCGTCCTCCCTGATCGGGAGCACTACGGGCTTTTCAGGCAAGCAAGAAAAGTGGGGCAGCCGATGGTGCGTCTTTGTGCAACGTTACTGATTTGCCTGCTCGGCAGCCTGAATTCAGTGCACGCCGCGCCGGGTTTGCACGCGCACTGGAGCGTCGGTTATCACGAGATAACCTTTCTCGATCCGCTGGATCTGCAACCGATGCGCGCCATCGCTTTCTACCCGTCCAGCGACACGGAGCACACCAGCAAACTCGAGGGGTACACGATCGAGGCTGGCGAAGATACCCGCGTTGCGATTGGCCGGTTTCCGATGTTGATGTTGTCCCACGGCAACGTCGGCACGCCGCTGGCGCTGCACGACCTCGCGACGTCACTGGCGCGCAAAGGTTTTGTGGTGGTCGCGGTGATTCATCCCGGCGACAACTCCAAAGACCACAGCCGCCTCGGCACCTTAAGCAATCTATATGGCCGCCCGCTGCAAATCTCCGAAGCGATTACCGCGACGCTCGGCGATGCCGCGTTGGCGCCTTTCGTCAATGCAGATCAGGTCGGGGTGATTGGTTACTCGGCGGGTGGCGAGACGGCATTGATCCTCTCGGGCGCGACGCCAGACCTCGATCGGCTGCGGCGGTATTGCCAGGAACGCCCGGATGACCGCGATGCCTGCAACACCCAAGGCGAGTTGATTGTCGACCGCGACGATCTGCAACCGGTCGCCGACCCGCGCGTGCATGCCTTGCTGTTGATGGCGCCGCTGAGCCTGAAGTTCGGTCGCCACACCTTGGCGGATGTGCATGTGCCGGTGCTGCTCTACAGCGGCGATGGCGACAAATTGGTGGCTTTCGACAAGAACGCGGTAGCGCTGGCGCGCAAACTGCCGATTGCGCCGGACTTCAAACTACTCGCGGGGGCAGGGCACTTTGTGTTCATGGCGCCGTGTAATGAAGAGCAGATCGCCGCGATGCCGGCGTTGTGTACGGACGCGGACGGCGTTGATCGCGAAGATATTCATCGCAATTTGATCTCGGAAGCGGGGCGGTTTTTCTCGCATGCGCTGGGCAAACCGAGTCGGGCGGGGATGCAAACAGCGGATCAATAAGCCTGACACAAACCCTTGTAGGAGCATGGCTTGCCCGCGATGGCGTTCCCGAAATACCATCGCGGGCAAGCCATGCTCCTACGAAGCCGACTCTGGATGTCAGGTTATTGCGCGGCGTTTCAGCAGCATCGTCAGCCCCAGCCCGGTCACCGACAACATCGCCGCACAAAAGAAAATCCACGAATACCCCATGTTCAACGCCACCGCACCCATCAGCGGCCCGGCAATCGCCAATGCCAGATCAAAGAACACCGCGTAAGCGCTCAATCCGGCGCCTCTGCTCGAATTGGGCACTTGCTTGATCGCTTCGACGCCCAGCGCCGGGTACACCAGCGACAGGCCAAACCCAGTCAGCCCGGCGCCGATCAAGGTGTAAGCCGTGGACGGTGCCAGCCATAACAGCACCAGGCCAACCGTCTCGATGGTCATGCAGGCAATCGCCGAGGTAAACCCGCCAAACCGGCTGATGCAGGAAATGAACAACAACCGCGACAGAATGAAACACACGCCAAACACCGTCAGGCAATACGCCGCACCGTCCCAGCCGCGGTTCAGGTAATACAAAGTGATAAATGTGGTGAGCGTGCCGTAGCCGATCGACGCCAGACTCAGGCTCGCACCGAACGGCGCAATCCGCCCGAACACCGCCCAAAACGGCAGGCGCTCGCCGCGCACCACCGGCACCGACGGTTTGTTGCGAATCAGCAACAGCGCGCCCAACGCCAGCACCGAAAGGACGATCCCCAGGCTTTCAAAGCCGTACTCGGCGACCATCACCACGCCCAGCGGCGCACCAATGGCGATGGCGCCGTAGGACGCGATGCCGTTCCACGAGATCGACCGCGCGGTGTGCTCGGCGCCCACTTGGCCCATGCACCAACTGATGGTGCCGACGCCAATCAAGCCTTGGGCGATCCCCAACAACAGCCGGCCGGCGATCAGGATCAACAGACTCAGCAGTGGAAAGCTTTGCAGCAAGGTCGAAAGCAAAGTCAGCAGGCCGCTCAACACAATTCCCGACAAGCCATACACAATCGCCCGTTTGGTGCCGATGCTGTCCGACATGCGCCCGGCCATCGGGCGGCTGAGCAGGGTGGCCAGGTACTGCACGCCGATGGTCAACCCGGCAATGATCGCGCTGAAACCCAGCTGTTCGTGGACATACCCCGGCAACACCGCAATCGGCAGACCGATGCAGAGAAACGCAATAAAGGTATAGAAAACGATGGAAACGATCTGCAGGGTGATCGCCATGGAGCTTTGCGGGGGCAGTTGCTGCGCAGACATGTGGGCTCTTTCGCGGGCGGCGGTGGGAGGCCTGCATCATGGCGCGGGCGCTTGGGAAAAGGAAGCAGGCTAACTATATCCTCGGTACTGATCGGCGCAAAAAAAAAGCCCCGTCACATGGACAGGGCTCTTACTTGCACCTTGCAGCTTGAAACTAATCGCTGCCCTTAGAACACAACGCCCTGGCTACGCAGGTAATCGTCGTACGTACCGCTGAAGTCGATCACGCCGCTAGGGCTGAGTTCGATAATGCGCGTGGCCAACGACGATACAAACTCACGGTCGTGGCTGACGAAGATCAGCGTGCCCGGGTAGTTCTCCAGCGCCAGGTTCAGCGCCTCGATGGATTCCATGTCCAAGTGGTTGGTCGGTTCATCCATGATCAGCACGTTCGGCTTTTGCAGGATCAGCTTGCCGAACAGCATGCGCCCTTGCTCACCACCGGAAATCACTTTGACCGACTTGAGGATCTCGTCGTTGGAAAACAGCATGCGGCCGAGGGTGCCGCGAACCATTTGCTCGCCGCCCTGGGTCCACTGGCCCATCCAGTCGAACAGGTTGCAGTCGTCTTCGAAATCGTGCGCGTGGTCCTGAGCGTAGTAGCCCAGTTCCGCCGCATCGGTCCATTTCACGGTGCCGGCATCCGGGGTCAGTTCGTTGACCAAGGTGCGCAGCAGGGTGGTTTTGCCGATACCGTTCGGGCCGATGATCGCAACGCGCTCGCCAGCTTCAACCTGGAAGCTGAAGTCCTTGAACAGCGTCTTGCCGTCGAAGCCTTTGGCCATGCGCTCGACGATGACCGCCTGGCGGTGCAGTTTTTTGTTCTGCTCGAAACGAATGAACGGGCTGACGCGGCTCGAAGGCTTGACCTCGGCCAGCTGGATCTTGTCGATCGCCTTGGCACGGGAGGTCGCTTGCTTGGCTTTCGAGGCGTTGGCCGAGAAACGGCTGACGAACGATTGCAGCTCGGAAATCTGCGCTTTCTTCTTGGCGTTGTCCGACAGCAATTGCTCGCGGGACTGGGTCGCCACGGTCATGTACTCGTCGTAGTTGCCCGGGAACAGACGCAACTCGCCGTAATCCAGGTCAGCCATGTGCGTGCACACGCTGTTCAGGAAGTGACGGTCGTGAGAGATGATGATCATCAGGCTGGAACGCTGGGTCAGGATGTTTTCCAGCCAGCGAATAGTATTGATGTCCAAGTGGTTGGTCGGTTCGTCGAGCAACAGCACTTCAGGATCGGAAAACAGCGCCTGCGCCAGCAATACACGCAGTTTCCAGCCTGGGGAAACTTCGCTCATCGGGCCGAAGTGCTGCTCGATGCCGATACCCAGGCCCAGCAACAATTCGCCGGCGCGGGATTCGGCGGTGTAGCCGTCCATCTCGGCGAACTCGGTTTCCAGCTCGGCCACGGCCATGCCGTCTTCTTCAGTCATTTCCGGCAGCGAGTAGATGCGATCGCGCTCAGCCTTGACCTTCCACAGCTCTTCGTGACCCATGATCACGGTGTCGATCACGGTGAATTCTTCGTAGGCGAACTGGTCCTGGCGCAATTTACCCAGACGCACGTTCGGCTCGAGCATGACTTGGCCGCCGGACGGCTCGAGGTCGTTACCGAGGATTTTCATGAAGGTCGACTTGCCGCAACCGTTGGCGCCGATCAGGCCATAACGGTTGCCCGCGGCGAACTTGACCGAAACGTTCTCGAATAACGGCTTGGCGCCGAACTGCATCGTGATGTTAGCTGTAGAAATCAAAGGTTTTTCCTGCGAAGCATTCAGAGTAGCTAGGGGTGCGGCAGTACCGATTCAGTACCCGGTTCCGGGATTCAGGCCACGGGAAATACATCCCGGTCAGAAGCGGAAGGTCCATCTGGCAATAAGTGGACAGCAGCAATGGAGCGCTTGGCCCGAGTCAAAGTGCGCTGAGGCGGGATCGTTCCCGTCATCAACCAAGGGGGGCGCGTAATGTTTGGCGGCGATTGTACTGGTCTGGCTCTTTAAACGATAGGGCGTTGAGGCCGCACGGGCACTTTGGCAGTACCAGCGGACACTTTTTAACAGTTGTTCGTTAACTCTTGGTTACAAAGTGTGGCTAAAATGCCATCTCTCATCCCAATGCCATGCTGGCATTCGCTCAAGGACGCGCCTTCGGGACTGCTCTTTCGATCCAGACACTGCGCCACTCCGCTTGGCCGGCACCGCGCAGATTGTTCACCCCTGACGTGTGACGATTGCCGTGAAACTGATTATTGCCGCTATTTATGTTGTCTCCATTGCGTATGTTCACCTGCGCGGTCGCGTACGCCATAAGTTGGGCCGCCAGCTCAGCGATCACTCGACGTTTCTCGCGCCGATCAATTGCTTCCTTTATATGTTCTCGAAAATTTCCAGCCGACCGTACCTCGACCCGGCGCAATTTCCCGACCTCAGTCCGCTGCAAGCTCACTGGCAGGAAATTCGCGAAGAAGGGCAGAACCTGCTGCGCGCCGGTGAAATCAAGCGTTCCGATCAGTACAACGACGTCGGTTTTAATTCGTTTTTCAAAAGTGGTTGGAAACGTTTCTATCTGAAGTGGTACGGCGACAGCCATCCTTCAGCCGAGAAGCTCTGCCCGCGCACCACCGAACTGGTGAAAAGCATCGGCTCGATCAAAGCTGCGATGTTCGCCGAACTGCCACCGGGCTCGAAACTGGTGCGCCACCGCGACCCGTATGCCGGCTCGTACCGTTACCATTTGGGCCTGGAAACGCCGAACAGCGCTGGTTGCTACATCAACGTCGATGGCGAGAATTACCATTGGCGCGACGGTGAAGCGGTGATCTTCGATGAAACCTTCATTCACTACGCCGAAAACACCACTGACCAGAACCGCATCATCCTGTTTTGCGACGTTGAGCGGCCGATGAGATATCGCTGGGCGGCGGCGTTTAACCGTTGGTTCAGCCGCAATGTCATGTCGGCGGCGGGTGCGCCGAATGATGCGGGCGACAAGACCGGCGGCATTAATCGTCTGTTCGCGAAGATCTACAAAATTCGCCTGCGCGGCAAGCAATTGAAGAAACGTAACCGTGCGCGGTATTACCTGGAGAAATGGGCGATTTTCGGCGGGTTGCTGGCGATTTTTGTGTTGATCTGATTGATGCAGCGAAGCTGCGGCCGCCATCGCGAGCAAGCCCGCTCCGACAGGGATTTACGCACGCCATAGATCCCCTGTGGGAGCGAGCTTGCTCGCGATGAGGCAATCACTCTCACTACAACCTTTAAGGCTTCTGGGCCCCCAACTGCTTCCACATCTTCGCCGTGATCTTCTGCCGATTCGCGTATCCCTTCCACGGATCAGCCTTCAACCCCTGCAAACGCTCAAGCAAATTGGCCACCGTCCATTCCTGCGAGCCTTGAATTTTTGTTAACTCGTCTCGCGTAATCGGTACCGACACCGGCAATCCCGGCCGTGCCCGGACCGAATACGCCGCCACCGTACTGGCCCCGCGCGTGTTGCGCAGGTAATCGACGAAAATCTTGCCGACCCGGTTCTTCGGGCCCATGGTCGCGGTAATCCGTTCCGGCAATTGCTGCGCCATGAACTGAGCGATGGCTTTGGCGAACGCTTTGACCGTATCCCAATCTTCCTTGCGCGCCAGTGGCACGATCACGTGCATGCCTTTGCCGCCGCTGGTTTTCAGAAAGGCGTCGAGGCCGATTTCATCCAGCACCGACAGCGTCAGTTGCGTGGCCTCGACCATGCTTTTCCACGGCAGCGCCGGGTCGGGATCGAGGTCAAGCACGAACAAATCCGGCGTTTCGATCTTGTTGTGCGTGCCGCCCCAAGTGTGCAGCTCGATGGTGCCCATTTGCGCCGCACCGATCAGCGCCTGCACGCTGTCGATTTCCATCAGTCGCGCGTGCCCGAGGTCAATTTTCGGGTCCAGGTGCTTGATGTTGGGGATCGCCAGGCGTTCGGCGTGCTTCTGGAAAAACTGTTCGCCCTCGACGCCTTCCGGCGCGCGCAATAAGGCGACAGGCCGATCTTCCAAAAACGGCAGAATCCATTGGCTGATGCTTTCGTAGAACTGTGCCAATTGCAGCTTTTGCGTGCCGCTCTCTTTATCAATCACCCGCTCAGGATGGGTGATTTTTACACCAGCGACATTCGCGTCTTTGCTGGCGGTCTTCTTTTCGCTCACGGGTTTGTTCGCCTTCGGTGACTGTGGCAATTCACGAACAATTTCCTTCGCCGGTTTGTCCGTGCGCATGGCGATAAACGCCGCTTGGCGCACCAAACCCTCGCGGGTCCACTCGGCAAACTCGACCTCGCACACCTGCGTCGGCTCGACCCAATGCACGCCTTTGGCTTGTGCCGTGGTCAGTGATTTGCCCAGCGGCGAAGATTTACGTTGAAGCTCCTGCAATTGCCCATGAAACAACTTGAGATCGGCCTGATTAAAGCCAGTGCCGACGCGCCCGGCATACACCAAGCCTTTATCGTCGTAAACGCCCAGCAACAGCGCGCCAAAACCGCTGCGCGAACCTTGTGGCGCGGTGTAGCCAATGATCACGAATTCCTGGCGCAAACGGCATTTGAGCTTGATCCAGTCCGGACTGCGCTTGGACACATACAGGCTGCCGGCACGTTTGCCGATCACGCCTTCGAGCGACAATGCGGAGGCACTCTCGACAATGTCCTGATGCTTGGCGGTGAAAGCTTCGGAGAACCGCATTAACTGCCGAGACTTGCGCCCGAGGGCTTTTTTCAACGCGGCTCGCCGATCCTCGACGGGCAACTCACGCTGGTCGACGCCTTGCAGGAATGGCGCGTCGAACACGTAATAAATGATGTCGACCGAGCGACCAATTTCGAAAGCATTCTGCAACGCCTGAAAATCCGGGAAGCCTTTGTCGTTCAGCACTACCATTTCGCCATCGAGCCAGCTGCCGTCAAGCTTCATATCGGCCAAGGCCTTGGCATGCAGCGGCAATTTGGCGGTCCAGTCGTTGCCGTTACGGGTCAGCAATCGGATTTCGCCGTCGTCGATACGTGCGAGGATGCGATAACCGTCGAACTTGATTTCGTACAGCCATTCACCCGGCGGGGCCTTTTCCATCAGCGTAGCGAGCTGCGGGGTGAATTTCTCCGGGAGAGCGACGGGTTTGGTAGTTTTTGGTTTTTTCGCGGACTTGCTGGTCTTGCTCGTCTTACTGCTTTTGGCCTTGGCTTTTTTGTCGCCAACTGTGGCATCGCTTATGACGCTTTTGGGCAACTCGGCGACCACGTCATATTCATCAATGGGGCGCGCTTGCTGATCCTTTTCCTTGATCAGCAGCCATTGCTGCTTGTCGCTGCTGCCACGCAAGTGTGTACGAACCAACGCCCAATCGCCCGAGAGCTTTTCGCCGATCAGGGTGAATTTCAACTTGCCAGCCTTATACGTTTCCTGCGGATCGCCTATTGGTTGCCAGACTCCGTGATCCCAGACAATCACATCCCCAGCGCCATACTGGCCTTCGGGGATGCTGCCCTCGAACGTGCCGTAACTGATCGGATGATCCTCGACGTGCACTGCCAGACGCTTTTGCGACGGGTCAAGGCTCGGTCCCTTGGGCACCGCCCAACTTTTCAGCGTGCCGTCCAACTCCAGGCGAAAGTCGTAATGCAGGTTGCGTGCATCATGTTTCTGAATCACGAAACGCAACGCCGAGGCGGCTTTTTTGCCGCGTTTCGCCGGCGCCGATTCAGGCGGCTCGGACGTCACCTCAAAGTTGCGTTTACGCGTGTATTCACTCACCGGTTTAGCCATGGCCGACTACCTTGTGCTGCGAGCTCAGCGGCAGTCAGCCGCGAGAACTCTTCGTGGCTTTTTTCGCCGGGGCCGCTTTGGCCGCGGTTTTACGAGGTTTGGCTGCAGGCTTGCTCGGCGCCTTGCCGCCCAGGCTGCGTTTCAGCAATTCGGTCAAATCGATGACATCAGCGGTTTTGCGTTCCTCCTCGCCAGTCGCACTCTCGACATCCTCAATCTTGCCTTCGTTGGCCTTGCGCTCAACCAGCGCCATGATCTTGTCTTCAAAACTGTCGCGGTAATCCTCGGGTTTCCAGTCGGCACTCATGTCCTCGACTAGGCGCTTGGCCATCTCCAACTCGCCTTTGGCCAGCTCGGGTTTGGTCACCTCGCTACCAAGCTCCAGTTCATCCAGACCGCGCACTTCCGCTGGCCAGCGGAGCATCACCAGAACCATCGCCGACTCCAGCGGCATCAACGCCGCCAAGTGCTGGCGGGTATGCAGTACAACGTGGGCGAGGGCGACTTTTTTGGTTTTGCTCAAGGTTTCACGCAGCAGGGCGTAGACCTTGCCACCGCGTTTGTCCGGCGCCAAGTAGTAGGGTGTGTCGATGTTTTGCAGAGGGATCTGCTCACTGTCAACAAAGGCAAAGATATCAATGGTCTGCGTCGAAACCGGGTGCGCTGAACGAATTTCTTCCTCGCTGAGCACCACGTAACGGCCCTTTTCGTAGGCCACGCCTTTGACGATGTTTTCCTTGGTGACTTCTTTGCCGGTAACTTTATTCACGCGCTTGTAGCCCACCGGGTCCATGCTGCGGCTATCGAGCCAGTCGAAATCCACGCCGTGATGGGACGTGGCCGACACCAGTGCCACAGGGATGTGGACCAAGCCGAAACTGATTGCGCCTTTCCATATTGCTCGGGCCATCGTCGTCTACTCGTCAAGTGATGATCAGGTGACCCGCGGCTTCGCGCAAAAGTTTCAGCGGTTTGCGCCCCGGCCCTGCGGGGAGATAAGCGGCACGGTAAACGGGTGTTACATCTGTGACGGAGGTTTCAGTTAACAAATGCGAACCTCGGGCGTAGCGTGGCATCAGAAGATTCTGACCCCGTAGCCCTTAGAGAGGCTCTCCATGAACAGATTAATGCTGGGTTGCGCCCTGTTGGCCTTGAGCGGACTGCTCGGCCCGATGGCGCAAGCCGATACCTCACGCTCCTCGTTGTTACTGGCGCAGAGCCCGACGGGCGTCAATAACAATCCTTACAACAGCCCGACGCGCCGGGCCAATCCAAACAGCATGCAGGGCACACAGCCCAATACTCCTGAAACTCGCCAGCCGACGTTCGCTCCGGCGCCGCGTCCTCCGACCCTGCAAAACGGCGGCATCGGTAATGGCTATCCGCAGCAAAGGTCGGTGCCAAGCACACCGCCCAAATTCATTCCAAACCCGCCACCCCGCGACTCGGGCAGCAGCAACCGTTGAACGGCAGGCCTGAGTCCTGTCAGCCATTCGAACGACAAAAGGAATCGTGAATGTTGCGTAAAACCCTTCTGGCCACCTTCTGCGCCAGCGCACTGATCACCGCCGCAGCGCCTGTTTTCGCGGCGTCCACTCAGGAACTCAAAAGCGAGCAGGGCACGCTTGAAGTCACGGCAATCACCAAAGGCCTGGAACATCCGTGGGCCTTGGCATTTTTGCCCGATCGCCAAGGCATGCTGGTGACCGAGCGGCCCGGCAATCTGCGAGTGGTTACCGCCGATGGCAAACGCTCGGCGCCGATCAGCGGCGTTCCGACCGTGTGGGCCAAAGGGCAGGGTGGTTTGCTTGATGTGGTGTTGTCGCCGGACTTCAAACAGGACCGCATGGTTTATCTGTCCTACGCCGAAGGGGGTGGCGCGGGTGACAAGGCTGGCACGGCAGTTGGCCGCGGGCGCTTGTCGGAAGACATGAAAACGCTCAAGGATTTCAAAGTGATTTTCCGCCAGGAGCCGAAGCTTTCGGTCGGCAATCACTTCGGCTCGCGGCTGGTGTTTGACCGCGACGGGTATCTGTTCATTGCGCTGGGTGAAAACAACGACCGGCCAACCGCGCAGGATCTCGACAAACTCCAGGGCAAAGTCGTGCGGATTTACCCGGACGGCAAAGTGC
Organism: Pseudomonas sp. 43NM1; assembly: GCF_002836905.1. Lineage (NCBI taxonomy): Bacteria > Pseudomonadati > Pseudomonadota > Gammaproteobacteria > Pseudomonadales > Pseudomonadaceae > Pseudomonas > Pseudomonas sp. 43NM1. Next base: position 12,585 of record NZ_MKGS01000047.1, read on the forward strand.
CGGATGACAATCCGTTTGTCGGTCAGTCCGGCGTGCGCCCGGAGATCTGGTCCTACGGCCATCGCAACCCGCAGGGCGCAGCGCTCAATCCGTGGAGCGGCACGCTCTGGGAGAACGAGCACGGGCCCAAGGGCGGTGATGAAATCAACGTCGTCGAGCGCGGCAAGAATTACGGCTGGCCGACCGCCACTCACGGCATCAACTATTCCGGCCAACCGATCCCGGAAGCCTCGGGCAAGACTGCCGAGGGCACTGTGCAGCCCCACCATGTGTGGGAAGTTTCGCCCGGCATCAGCGGTATGGCGTTCTACGATGCCGACCGCTTCAAACCTTGGCAGCACAACGTGTTCATCGGCGCGCTGGTCAGTCAGGAACTGATCCGGTTGCAGTTTGATGGCGACAAGGTCGTGCATGAGGAGCGGCTAATGGGCGAACTCAAGGAACGCATTCGCGATGTGCGCCAAGGTCCGGACGGCTACATCTATGTACTGACAGACGAAAAAGACGGGACCTTGTACAAAGTCGGCCTGAAATAGCTGCTGGGTGAAAGGGTCTCACGAGGTTGGCGCAGGCACCGTCCTGCGCCGATCTTTCAGACCTCGCACCACCAGATACAGCAGCGGCCCGATCGAGACGAAGACAGCGGTGATCAACAGATAGGGGATCACCGACAGTGCGGACTGCCCTCGCTTGCGGGCATCGTGGTACATCCAGATACCGGCCATCGTGGCTAGCAGGTAAAGGTCAATCACCACTTGTGCGGTATCTGGCCGCGACATCAGGCTAATACCGAAGTCGATCAGTGACTGCTCCGCTCGGAGCATGACTGATACGGTGTAGGCCGCGAACGCGATCAGGGCAATCAGGGGGAGGGCGACAGTCTTCATGGTTTCCTTCCTTGGAGAAGATGAGCAGTAGCGGTCACCCGGCTAGCTCTGTGGTATCTGCGGCAGCATCGGGCGCAGGAACGTCCGTTCGTAGCTGACGATGAATTTTTTCTCGAGTAGCGACGCGACCAGCGCCGTGCTTTGCGCGTCAGTCATGGCGATGTGGCGGTAACTTTCGTAGTCGGCCAGCGAAGGGAAACTGAACAGGCAGTACGCAATGTTGCTGGCGCCTTCGGACGGCAGGAAGTAGCCATGGTGAGTGCCGCCCAGTCGCTCGACGATACCGAGCCAGGCTTCGGCGTATTCTTCGAATTCACTGAGTTGGTAAGGATCGATCACATATCTGACGTGGCAGGTAATCAAATGGCAGCTCCTCGGAATCGCATTGGGCGTACAGGTCCTGGCGCTGGGCTATTCCTGCACAGCCTTTTCGACTTTGCTCGACGCCGACCATATCCGATAACGAACCTCGACATCCTTGGGGACATAAAGAACGATCGGCAACTTACTGTTATAGCGCAGCAGGAAGCCATCGCCGACCACCGGCACAAAGTCTTTTCGGGATTTGCCATCAGGGCAGGCCATCATCGTGCTCATCGGCCCGATAACTTTATCCAGTCGATAAAACGGATAACCCCAACCTTCCAGATTCTTTTCCTCGAGAATTCCGCCCAGACGCTGGCGGTTGCAGTCGACGGTCAGCGTCTTGCCGGCCAGAATTTCGACTTGAAACGCGTCTTCCTGGGTTTGTGGCGCCAAGTGGATGACTTGGCGGGTGTAGCCGCTCTCAGGTTTGGGGAAGGGTGCTGTCTCTTCGAGTTTCGCGGCGTGCGCGGTGGAGGATAGCCCGGCGATTATCAGGCCGATTGTCGTATTAATAGTCGAAGAACCCATGTTGCCTCCTTGCGATTGACTACGGTTAGCGGAAACCTAGGGTCGCATTCTTACCGCCGTTCATCGCTAATGCAACCCGCCTCCATGTTTGCAAATTGCAGTGCTCCTGAGGGTGTTTATTGCAAATTGCATGACATTGAATTGCTGGCCTGCTGGCTAAACCGTTGATTTGCCGACGAGGGGCGAAGCAAAAGTTTGGGCATGTTTTATGCTGTAGATGTTCTTAAGCTGACCGGCGATTTGAAGAGTCAGCGTCGGAAGAAAGAGAGCGGTCAGAAAATGGAATGCGTCAACCCGCACGGATGAGCAACGGGTTATTCCAACACCGACCGATAATTATGTTGATTGGCAGTCTCACATTAAGGAGAGGGTCGCCATGTTTTTATCTGCCCTGGAACTACGCAATATCATTGAGAGCAGCTTCCTGCCGAAGCGCTGTCAGTGCAGCTTATCCCCTGATTTGACCATGACTGTAAAAGTGTATGCCGATAACCAAACCGATCACGTTGACCTTCTGGTAACGGGTATTAACGCCAAGCGTTTGACCGGCTGCCGAGAAATCAATGACTTGATCGCCGAGCTCCGCTCGGATATCCAGCACAGGGCCGAATTTCGACCGCTGCATCTGGATCGCAAAGCGATTTAAGCACTCGTTTCAAGTTCTACCGAGACGCGCCGGGTCTGGACAAACCCCAGACCCAGCGTCAGCTCAACCACAACTGCCAGCAAGATTCCTGGGCCGGCATGGCCATTCAGCCATTCGCCGAAACCTAATATTGCCAAGCCCCAGCATCCGACGATGAAACCGTTGCTCAAGGCATTTCGGGAAACTGACGGCGCTTCGTTGCGAACCAGATAAAAGATCACTCCCAGAGCCGCGAACAATACCGCCCCGCGTCGCGCCACCAATCCCGCCGCTGACGAATATTCGACATCCCAAATCGCCAGCAGCCGGTCCGGCATTAAGCCCCAAATCAGCGCCAGTGCGAAACACAGCACGGCGGTGAACGTCGATAACGTGCGAAACGATAACTGCATGGCGAATCCTTGCGGCAGTGAGGGAGGCGCCCAGAGCATAGCGCCGCTGCCCTCGTCTTGAAACCGCAAAAAACCAAATCAGAAACATCTGTCAGTTTTGATAACTGCACGCGTCAGACAATTTCCGATAACTGATTTGAGCAGGCTTGCCCGAGACGCTATCGATGTATTTCATGTCAGCAGTCACCACTTTGCAGTCCAGCGTCGCCGGCTCATTCAAGGCAATCACCTTGCCGACGTGCAGCGGCAAACCGTACTGGTAGGGCACGGCTTGAGTGGCTGAAGTGTCGTTGGCTTGAGCCAGCCCGGCGAATGCGGTGCAGGCGAGGGCGGTAGTGAGCAGTAAAGTGCGCGCGTTCATGGAAAGTCTCCGGTGCAGGCTGAAAGTCTGCTCGGCGCAGGAGGCGCCGAACCTGCCGCACTGGGCGTCAGACGGGTCTGAGGGCGTGCGGTCCAGTAAAGGTTTGGACCGCAGCGTTAAGCGATGGTTAAACCGAGCGTATGCCACCGGTCGTGAGGGGAATTCTGACAGGGGTTTCATCTGGGCAAAGAAACTGCGCGAGTTGAGGAGTGTTCCTACAAGGCACGACGCCTTGTCCGCTTTCGGTGGCTGGGATGGAAGGATTATTGTTTGGCCTCGCTGCAAAATCAGCGAACAGGTTTGGTCACCTGATGCCATCGCACAGATTTGTGCCATCATTCGCGGCGCGGACTTCTTAGTCTTCGTAGTGCGTTGCAATGGCGGCTGTGTGCTGGACGCCTCCGGGCGAACCGATTTGATGGTGTCGGTTGACCAAGCCTGTACACAGCCGCCTCCCATCGTTTGGTCACGGTGTCAGCGGTTTCCCAAACCAATCATCGAGTGACATCACTATGCGAACGCCTAACCCTTTTCCAGATCGCTATCGCGCAATCAAAAGCAGCGCTACCGACTCAAGCCCCATGGTCATCGACACCCAGGCCGATCCCCATGACCTGATCGAAGCCGCGCTACAGCGCAATCGTGCATCCGCCAATTTGCTGGAAACGCTTCACTGCATGAGCTTCAAAGACGCAGACGTCCAAGACATTCCCCACATAACCCACGCGCTCTATCTGCTCACGCAGGACGGCTGCGACTTGTTGCAAGTGGCGCAGCAGCGGATGTTGGGGTGGAAGGCGCCGGTCTGAAGTCTGAGCAAACAAGCCTGCCCCGTGTTGGGCAGGCTCTGAGTTCTGCGCTTGCAAACTGGCAGAGGTGGGACACTGACCCAGGAACAGCTTCATGCCTTGCTCGTACTGGGCCGCGTCCATGAACTGCCATTCAATCGCATCGATTTCGAAATTCGTTCTGTAATTGATCAACAAATAACGTTACTTCATAGTTTGTCTGGGAAGAAAGAAAGCGGGCGGCGACTTGCTTTACACTCTGTCAAGAGTTTCTCGGTAGTAGGCATATAACCACGAAAACAAGATTTTTTAGCATGCGCGTTCAGCGGCTCAGCTTGAATGGGAAGAAGGAAAGGGGAGGATGTGTGTTTTTCCAGTTCGCTGCCAATTTTTGCGCTTCGTTTAATTGAGATTGGTCCAATTCTTTTTTGATCTTGGATATCACGTATTCGGCATCTTCCTTGGCTCCGCCGCCCCCGTCTAACTCCAGAAACAGCGATAACAACGCATATGATGTTACGTAGTCTGCGGAAAACCCAAACTCGCCATTTTTGCCAGCTAGATAATATCCATAATTAAAGAGGGCCTCCACGTATCCTGTAGCAGCAGCACGTTCTACCCAAACTCTGGCATTTGCAGCATCTTTTCTCTCTACGAGAATCGCGGCCATTCCACTCATTGCCCTTGGGTAGCCGTTTTGCGCAGAAGCCTTCATCCAATGTTCAACTGCTTCCGCTCTGCTGGAGGGTAGTACAAAAAATCCGCCACCTTCCAGGTATTCAGTGGCCAACAAGTATTGCGACAGTGGGTATCCATTCTCCGCAGATTGTACAAGCCATTGGTTTTTACCCGTAATCTCGTACAGTAAATACATAGATTCGGCTTTACCTTGTCCCGCTTGCTTTATTGCGAGGTACTCAGCCTGTTCAAGCCATTCTTTAGCCGTCTTTTTGCTCTTTGAACAGTTACCCATATTCATACACAGATCTTTGTCCATTCGACCAAGTCTGATCATTGAGTAAATATCGCCTTGCTTTGCGGAGTTCTCGTAGGCTGTTTTGGCGTCGTTATCTATATATTTTTTGTTTTTTCTGATCGCTTCGCCGAGATAGTACTGCGCCTCTGCATCCCCGTCTTCGGCAGCTTGTTTCAGATGAGGAAGAGCGGATCCGGCTTTAAATTGGTTGTAAAGCTGTATACCCCGGTCCTTCGCAGAGTGCTGCTCATTGGAAATTTGGGCGCGGGCTTGGAAAGAGATACCTGCCGAAAGTAGAAGGGCGTAACAAACTACTCTCAATGATTGCAGCTTCATAGTTTGTCTGGAAAATATGAAAGTGGCGGGTGTGTGGCTTTCCATTCTTTTGATATCTGCTTCGCTTGTTCGATCTGTTCAGGAGTCAATTTTTCAGATATTTCGGGCAATTTATCACTCGCATAATCATGCATGCCTCCGCCGCCGTCGAGTTCTAGGAGGCTGAAAATTAAAGCGTATGACTTTACCGGGTCGTAGGGGAACGCAAACTCGGAAGGTACTTTAGATAAATAAGAGCCGTATCCAAACACCGCACTAGCATATCCAGACTCGGCAGCTTTCTGGTTCCAGAACCTGAGTAAATCGAATTGTTTGTTACTAGCTAGAACTTCTACATATCCCATCATGCCCAAGGGATATCCACCTTCGGAAGACGCTTTCATTAGGCGCTCAACAGCTTCTGCTCTTTTTGAAGGAGGCAGAAAAAAACCTTTACCACTGCGGTAGGCAGTTGCCAGGCGATACTGCGCCAATGCGTATCCTGCCTCGGCAGATCGTTCAAGCCACTTGTCGTCACCACTTAAACGAAACATAAGATACATCGCCTCTGCATCGCCCTTCGACGCTGCTGCATGGGCTTTCTCCAGGGCGATTTGTTTCCACTCGGCAGGTGTTTTTTGTGCTGCGGGGCAATTTTTCATAGTGACGCAGAGATCGTCGCTACTCGCAGCAAGCCGGATCATTGAATATATATTGCCATCGAGGGCGGAGGCTTCGTATGCCCCTTGTGCCTCAGAAGTTATATGTTTCGATTTTCTAACAATTGCTTCGCCGAGAAATATTGAGCTTCCTGATCGCCGGCGTCGGCAGCAATTTTAAGCTTTGGAATAGCTAACGTTGTTTTGAATTGATTATAAAATACGAGCCCTTGTGCTTTTGCTGCCTGCTGGTCAGGCGTAAGCTCTGTCGCTAATGCTGAGAACGATAATGCTGTGAGAACCGTAATAAACCAATTTGCTCTCATTTCACGGCCTCACAGCTTATCTGGAAAAAAAGAGAGCGGCGGGTGAGTATCTGCCCATTCTTTTGCAAGCTCTGTCGCTTGTTCAATTTGTTCGGCCGTCATTTTTGCAGAGAGTTCAGGTAGCTTGGAATTCACCCGGTCCAACATTCCGCCACCGCCGTCTAACTCTCGGAGCAGGCTCAGTAAGGCGTAGGAGTTGACGGGATCATAAGTGAAACCGAACTCTGAGGTTTCCTGACTCAAGTAGTAACCATAGCCAAATACCGCTATCGCGTATCCGGCTTCTGCCGCTTTTTTACTCCAATACCTAAACCCTTGGTAATCGTTTTTCTCTGCCAGAATTGCGCCGTATTCAAGCATTGCTTTAGGATAGCCGCCTTCCGCAGATGCTTTCATCAAGGCCTCGATAGCCTCAGCTCTGCGAGATGGCAATAAAAAGTGACCATGCCCTTGGCGATACATTATTCCTAAAAAATACTGCGAAAAAACATAACCATTCTCCGCAGATTTTTCTAACCATTTATCATCGCCGGTAACTCGGTACTTTAAGTACATAGCCTCTGCGCTTCCTTCCGCAGATCGGGCGCTAGCGGCATCCAAAGCCATCTTCCCCCATGCGCCGGGCTCTTTCCGAGTCTTTGAACAATTTTTCATCGCTACGCAGAGATCATTTTTCTCTCCTGCGAGCCGGATCATTGAGTAGATATCGCCTTGCAGAGCCGCTGATTCATATGAGCTCACTGCTTCAGCAGTCATATATTTATTGTTTGTACGAATAGCTTCACCCAGATAGTACTGCGCCTCTGCATCTCCACCTTCGGCAGCATGTTTCAGATCTGGCAGCGCGGATACGGCTTTGAACTGATTATAGAGTTCCAAACCCCGGACCTTCGCAGACTGCTGCTCGTCGGACATTTGTGCGCTAGCTTGGAAAGATAGGCCTGCCGAAAGTAAAAGGGCGTAACAAACCGCTCTCAATGATTGCAGTTTCATAGTTTGTCTGGGAAGTATGAAAGCGGTGGGTGTGTTTTTTTCCACTCCACAGACATTTGTGTAGCTTGAGCTATTTGCTCAGATGTGAGCTTAGGTGCTATTTCTGCTAGCAAATCCTTAGCGAATTCCTTTACGCCTCCACCGCCATCTAACTCCAGTAGAGTGGAGATGATTGCGTAGGATTTGACTGGGTCATAGGGAAATCCGATTTCTGACGGGTTTTTTGCGAGATATGATCCATACCCGAATACAGCCTCTGTATATCCAGACTCAGCGGCTTTTTGATACCAGAATCTAACAGCTTCATAATCTTTTTTTGCGGCAATTAATTCTACATAAGCCATCATTCCTGGCGGATATCCACCTTCGGCAGACGCCTTCATCAATTGCTCAACGAGATCTGACCGGCTAGAGGGCAGAAGGAAAAAGCCTTTTCCGTCACGATATCCTGTTCCTAAGTAATACTGCGCAAAGGCATACCCGCTATCGGCCGACTTTTTCAACCACTTGTCGTCCCTGGTGAGTCGAAACATCAAGTACATAGCTTCTGCTTTTCCGTCAGAAGATTCTTGTTCCGCTGCCTCTAATGCAATCTTGCGCCATTCACCAGGATTTTTTTGCCCTGCTGGGCAATTATTCATAGCAACGCAAAGGTCGTTTTTGTTCCAAGAAAGTCTGACCATTGAATATATGTTGCCTTGTAATGCAGACGCTTCGTACGCAGCGCTCGCCTCAGAAGTCATATATTTCGATTTTCTAACAATTGCTTCGCCGAGATAATATTGAGCTTCCTGATCGCCGGCGTCGGCAGCAATTTTAAGCTTTGGAATAGCTAACGTTGTTTTGAATTGATTATAAAATACAAGGCCTTGTGTTTTTGCTGCCTGTTGGTCAGGCGTAAGCTCTGTCGCTAATGCTGAGAACGATAATGCCGTGAGAAACGTAATAAACCAATTTGCTCTCATTTCACGGCTTCACAGCTTATCTGGGAAAAAAGAGAGCGGCGGGTGAGTATCTGCCCATTTTTTTGCGAGCTCTGTCGATTGTTCAATTTGTTCGGCCGTCATTTTTGCAGAGAGTTCAGGCAGCTTAAAATTCACTAAATCTACCATCCCTCCACCACCATCTAACTCTAGTAGCACAGAGAGTAACGCGTACGAGTTGATTGGGTCGTAGGTAAAACCGAATTCTGATTTTTCTTCACCTAAGTAAGAGCCATAGCCAAATACTGCTACCGCATATCCTGCTTCTGCCGCTTTTTTATTCCAATACCTAAACCCTTGGTAATCGTTTTTCTCTGCCAGAATTGCGCCGTATTCAAGCATTGCTTTAGGATAGCCGCCTTCTGCAGACGCTTTCATTAAGCCTTCAATAGCCTCAGCTCTGCGAGATGGCAATAAAAAGTGACCATGCCCTTGGCGATACATTATTCCTAAAAAATACTGCGAAAAAACATAACCATTCTCCGCAGATTGTTCTAACCATTTATCATCGCCGGTAACTCGGTACTTTAAGTACATAGCCTCTGCGCTTCCTTCCGCAGCGCGGGCGCTAGCGGTATCCGACGCCATTTTTCCCCACTCGCCAGGCTCTTTCCGAGTCTTTGAGCAATTTTTCATTACTACGCAGAGATCATTTTTCTCTCCGGCGAGCCGGATCATTGAGTAGATATCGCCTTGCAGAGCCGCTGCTTCGTATGAGCTCACTGCTTCAGCAGTCATATATTTATCGTTTGTACGAATAGCTTCACCTAGATAGTATTGCGCCTCTGGATCACCCGCATCAGCTGCAATTTTAAGTTTAGGTTTCGCGGAAATCGCTTTGTATTGATTATAAAGTTCGATCCCTCGCGTTTTGGCGGCGAGCTGATCTTGCGATAATTCGGCCTGCGCTCGTGCGGAACAAAAAAATACGCACAGTACAAAGAAAAGCGTAGATGAAGATTTTAAGTATCGCAATGCCTTGCTCCTCATGTTCCGATATATTTCATGGAGCTTACTGGGTTGTAACTATTTTGATGCAGGTCGAGCTTGCACAGTCCGTCCATCCGCTGCCCCAGTTTTCTAACATTTGTTTTATACATTGTTCTGAACGTTTCGCCATCCGTTCTCGTCATCCGGAGAACTGCCTCAGACATAAAAGTATCTAATTTGTGTTTGTTTTCACAATAATCCTGGCCTGGATTATTACCTTTGATACCAAACTTATTCATTGATTTGCAGGCGTCTTCAAACTGCTGTTGGGCGAGGGGAAGAGTTTCAGAACTCGAGCTTTCTGTCGCGATCCAGTTGATTATTCTGCTGATTGCTTGCTGTTGCAGCAAAAACGCTTCATCTCTGTTGTATTCTTGTTTTACGTCTTCAGATGAGCTTTCGCTGGCACTAACTGTAGTTACGGAGAATTCCTCCGGCCTCGAAATAAGAGTCAAGAGAATTGGGCCCAATGCTTCAGGGGTGGCTTCCACAAACCACCTTTTCAGCTCCTCTTGATTTTGATATCGCACAATCGTGTCAGCAATCACTCCCCCCTTGCCACCACTCATCATCGCTTCATACAGACTCATAATGGCATCCACTCCCATCATGTAGACCATGGTGACATCTAGACCGATTGCGCCAAGTGCATTTAGGCTGGATGCCTGCTCAGCCGCCTCCGGCGTAATCCAGCTAATCGCCTTGCCTTTCGCTTTGTACAACTCCCGACGATAAATATTAATCAGCTCTACAACCGCTTCATAACCCACTTCAAATTTGAAACTGCCACTTGCTCCCGGGCCGAGGACGACGGTGGCTTTGAGGTTGAGGATGAATTTACCTTTGTCGAGGGATACACCCGCGTTGCCTTGCAGGCCTGCGCCGTAGGCCGCGCCCAAGGAACCGCTGAGGTTGGCCAGCGTTAGCCATTGGCTGGCGCTGGTGGCTTCTTCCTTGTTGTTGATTCCAGTGGAAGGCCCGGCGCGCAGTGCGGCGAGTTCTTTGGGTGGGGCCCAGTTCAGGGCGCCGGTCAGTTCGATGCCTGCTTGTACGCCGGCAAACAGATTGAAGCTGGCTTTCATGCCATCTTCGATCTGGATGTTGGCCGCTCGGCCCGACATAACTTGCCCGCTCGATTTAGTGTCGACGGCGGTCATTGCCTTGGATTGGTATTGCAGGTCCGGGGTGGGGCTGGTGTCGCCAGCGGTCACTTTGGCGGCAACTTTGTCTTCATGGTCTTTGCGTTCGGCCTTCGCTGCGGCGTCTTCACGTTGCGCCGGTTTGACGGCACTGAGTGTCGCGCCGTATTTGGTGTTGCCCGTTATAGGCGCAAGTTCGATGCTGCCGGCAAGCATCAGCGATGCGCCGGCGTAGCCCCAGGCGCGGGCGCCGAAGTGGAAGGACATGCGACCCAGGTTCATGACCTGCACCTGAGGATTACCTTCGAGGTAGTAATCCACGGTCACGTCCTTGGCGTTGGCCCGCGTTGGCATGTCGACCTTCAGCAGTTCAACTTCACCGCGCGCCAGGTCAAAGCTCAGTGATGCGCTGGCGGATGCCTGGAAACCTTCGGCTGCGGAGTAGGAGGGGCCTTCGGTTTTTACTTCGCCGTGCAATCTTTTCTGCGGCGGCGCCAGGCAGCGAACAAATTGCGCCTGTGGGCTTTTGTCGAAAAGCCGGACTTCGCCACGAACACTCTTTTTGAACACCACTTGCTTGAGGTGCTCGCCCCATTCCTGGCGGGCTCCGGCGTCTTCAAGTTCAGTGACCTTGTAACCTTTACTGCCGAGAAAACTGTAGAACTTCTCGATGCTGAACCAGCCGTTGGCATCAAACCAATCGCCAACCTGATCACCGATTCTTAGTGCGCCCTGACTTTCCAGCCATTGCGCGAAGGTCTTTTGTGCACTGTTCTTGGCTGCGCCACCGTCACCATTCTTTGGAATGTTTTCAACTTTCTTGAGACTTTCCTTAAGCTTGTCGGCGGATTTTTTCAGGTCTTCGGCGACCAGCTTCGGCACTTCTTTAATGTTGAGCAGACTGAACCATTTTAATGGCGCGCCATTCGCGCCCACGGTACTGACTTCTCGCAAAGGGAAGCCATCTTTCACGAGACGGTCAATCGGTTGCGGTTCGAATTGTTCCGGCTCCCACAGCAAGTGGCGTCGAATTTTGTCTGCAGCAACTTTTTGCTTGGCCTTTTCGTGCAATCCCTGTTTGACGACTTGCAGACGATCCCACTCGAGACGTTCAGCCTCGACCAGCCCTGCGGGCGCTTGGGCATTCTGACCGGTCGCTTCAATCCAGTTTTTGTACTTTTCACGCAGCCGTTTGTTGATATCAGACTGACGAGTTTCAGTGTCGAGGTACAACTTGAACTGCTCGACACCAGAAGTGATGTCACCGCCGCTGATCAACGCGTACTCGGGCAGGGCGATGCCGTACTCGGCCACTTTGATGATGGCGTCGGTGTATTCGTGATAAGCAAACGAAGGCGCTTCGCTATTCTTCCAGGCGATGTAAGCGTAGGTGTCACCCTCGCAAGTTCTCATGCAGGTCTGCAGCTCATCGCGCTTTTTCTTGTCTGTTTCCAGCAGCTTGGCGATCTCTTCCCGTGGCACGGGCTTGATGCCATCCGCCTCGATCAGCGCTTTGCGTTTTTCCAGATAATTCTGCACCCGAGCGCGGGCTTCGATGGCCTCGGGAGCGAACACGGTGCCGTTTTCGTAACTGAAGCCTTTTGCTTGCGCTGCGGCGATAGCGACCCTCTTCAGGGCTAACCACTCGCTTCGCAACTTATGCAGATCGCCATAATCATTACGAATGCGGTTTTGCGCATCGATATCCGCCTGAAGTTGATCCATGCGCGAGCGTTGAGGATCGGCTTTCGGCGCCTCAGCTTTGGGCGCGTCTTTCTCTTGAGCGCGTTTCGCCTCTTGCCGACTACGAAGGACCATCCCCGGGTCCATTTCGATATTCGGTTCCTGCGCTTCAATTTCTTCCATTCGCTGGCGCTGTTCGCCCTCGAGGAAATTGCTCAGTTTTGGCTCGAGGAAGTAGCTCAACAAGCCACTTTTGTCCAAACCCTTGAGGCGTTCATCGCGGGATTTGCTCGGTGCAATCTGGTTTTCCAGCGTATGCATGGCCTCCTTCATGGAAGAGGCTGCGCGCTCAGGCAACAACCAGAACTCTTCTTCGTCGGTTGCGTAAATCGCTGTGCCATACGTGTTGTCGCAGGGCTTGGGTTGATCCTTGAAGCCTGGTGCGCACGCGGTTTCGAAGACTTTTGCCGGGCCCAGGTCGATAGGCTTGGGCGCCGCCTCGCTCGCGCCTTCAGCCTTTGGCGGCGGTGCCAATGGCGACGGCGGCGTTGCGGCGGGCGTTGCTGCCGCGGAGGTCTGGTCGATGCTTGGGACACTCAGATTCCAACCCGGCATGATCACGTCCGGGTAGCGAATAAAAGGGTTCATCTTGCGTAGTTGCGCAAGGTTGGTTTTGTAGCGAACGGCAATTTCGCTGAGGGTTTCATCAAGAACGACGGTGTGATTGGTGATTTCCATGGTGCTTCCGTTCTGTTGTTGCGTCGGGTTCATTGGGGATTGGCCGATGCGATCTGCATCAACTTCTCAACCTTGATGAACGACTCTTCCCTGGATTGCAGGATGGCTACGGCTTCTGGCCGCGTTTCAAGCAAAGGCCCGTCGACGACGGAGGCGAGCTTGAGTAAATGTTCACCTTCGTAGATGTTGCTCTGCAGCAAAAGGTCCAGGTTCGCGGCAATGTCATTAATACGCTCGTCAGCCGGTTCCCCGAATGCGGCATATTGCTCATCGACCCAGTACAACCAGCCCAGTCGCGCTTGAATCGTTGCGGCGTTGTCGGGAAGGTTGAATGCCGCGCCGTCCCCCAGCCACTTCAGCGGCGAGTTGGCTGTCCACGACAACCACGCGCCGCGTTCTTTGCCGAAGTGGCTGGGCGCAGGGCTGTAGACCGTTTGCCAAGGCCCGAACAATTGCACCGAGGTTTCGCCCGCGGTGTAGGCCAGCGCGGCCCACAGACTCGGTTTGTGATAGCTCAACAGACTCTGACCGCCAGAGCCGTCATTGGCGCGCAATAACCAGCGCGCATGGGCGAGGGCTTTTTCGGCATCTTCTGCCGTCAGGGCAATGCCTGCGTGGTTTTCTTCGCACAACCGCGTGGCTTCGGCCGCCAGGCGACTGCCCCAGGGCGCGGTCAGCCAGACCGGGCCTTCGTCGGCGATGTCGGCGAAATCGGTGGTGGTGAACAAGGCCTGGGCGTTCATCGGTTCGCCGATGCGGTACAACCGGGACATCGCCTCCGGTTGCCGATTGCGGTCGATGATAAAACACAGCACCTGGCTGGACGGTTCGCGTGGCAACGACTCGAAGGCGTAACGAGGCGCGGCCAGCAGGGTGTTCATCGCGGTTACATGCATGTGCAATCCTTACGGGTGCAAGCACCGTTGCTCTGTTTGCCGCACAACGGCGTGATCCCGGACTCGTTGAGGCGGCTCGGCAGCGGCGCCTTGCCGGCGACATCCGCATCGGCGACTTTCATCGGTCCTGGCAGCAATGGCGCGGCAGGCGTGCCTGAACCCGGTCCGCCACCAGAGTTGACCTTGACGGTGGCGCCACTGATCGTCACGCCCCCAGCATCCACCTTCACAAAGCTACCGCCAGCCTTGGCCGTCAGCTCCATGCCACCCTCGACCACCACCTTTTCCCCGGCGTGGTAGTGAATCTCGGTTCCGGCCTCGACAAACTGCGCCGTTCCGACCTTCACATGCTGGGTCACGGCCACGGTCAGGTGATCATCGGCGCGGATTTCGCTCTTGCGGTCCAAGTGCGTTATGCGGTGTTCTTCAACCTTGAACTCGCTGTAAACATTCGCTTCGACGGTGTCGTGCCGCTCGTTGCCGATGCGGATTTTCTGGTCGTGCTCGATGTTTTCGTCCCAGTCGCGCTGGGCGTGCAGGTAGATCTGTTCCGCGCCTTTCTTGTCTTCGATGCGAAACTCGTTGTACCCCTTGCCGCCCGGGGAACTGAGGGTTTTGAAGGTGCTGCGGGTTTTGTTCGCCGGGAGGTCGTAGGGGACGACGTTTTCCTTGTGGTACAGGCAACCGGTGACCAGCGGCTGGTCGGGGTCGCCTTCCATGAACGACACCAGCACTTCCATGCCGACGCGCGGGATGGCGATGCCGCCGTAGGCATTGCCGGCCCAGCCGGTGGCGACGCGCAGCCAGCACGAGGTGGTGTCGTTGGCCTGGCCGTCGCGGTCCCAGTGGAATTGCACTTTGACCCGGCCGTACTGGTCGGTGTGGATTTCTTCGCCCGCCGGGCCGGTGACGATGGCGGTCTGGCTGCCAAGGATTTTCGGTTTCGGGTGTTCGAGGGCAGGGCGGAAATGCGCGTCCCATGGGGTGGCGAGGAAGCGGTTGCGGTAGCCCTGATGGAAATCGTCTTTGTTGTGGGTGACGTCGCTGGTGACGTTTTCGCCGAGCACTTGCGGCTGTTTGCCTTCGTGGACCACTTCCAGCAGCAGCCAGAGGTCGTTCCACTCGGCGCGCGGGTGTTCACTCAGGGCCAGGAAATGGCCGCTGACCAAGGTCGGTTGATCACCTTTGCCTTCGGCGAGTTTGTAGTCGCTGCGGTGGCGCTCGAGGGCGCGGGTCGCCAGTTGCTTACCGCGCTCGCGGTCGGTGAAGCGGCCGGGGTAGTCGTAGTCTTCGAGTTCCGGTTCGAACTCGGTCTTGGCCGAGCCTTCGGGGAGGATGCGCGGTTTCTCGAAGTCGTAGTCGCGACGGCTGACGCGCGTGGTGCGGGTTTCCAGGCGCAGGTTGAAGCGTTTGATCACCGGATTTTCGGCGGCCATGCCGGAGTCTTGCTGGTAGCTCACGGGCGCGAGTTTGCGGAAGACCGTCTGGTCATCGCCGAACACCAGTTTGTGGCCGCTGGCCGAGTGCTGGAAGTGGAAGTGAATGCCTTCTTCTTCGCACAGGCGCTGGATGAAATCGAGGTCGGACTCGTCGTACTGCACGCAGTAGTCGCGTTCCGGGTAGATCGCGCCGAGCTGGAAGCTATACGCGTCGGACAGGATGCCGCGTGCTTCGAGGACCTGGCCGATGATCTTCGGCACCGTCAGATGCTGGAAGATTTGCTGGTCGTGGTTGTGTCGCAGATAGGCGAGTTGCGGCACCAGGCTGATGCTGTAACGGGTGAGCTTTTTGCCGGAGTCGCCTTGCTCGATGCGATAGACCTGGCCGTGGATGATGCCTTCGCCGGTGACGCCGAAGGTCAGGCTGCCGGGCTTGTGCAGCAGCTCTTCGAGTTTCAGGTCGGGGCGCGCGCTGACCAGTTCGATGTCGAAACAGAACGGTTGGTTGAGGGCTTCGCGACCGACGAAACTGAGCACTTGCAGGTCAGCGGAAACACCTTCCAGCGTGAGGGAGATATGGGTTGCGTTCGCGTCCAGCATGCCTTGAATTCCGTCCTTTGAATAAGCTGGGGCGGATGGTGCAGGATTAAGCGGGCTCGTTCAAGGCGCAAATGCCATATCCAGACACGGCCTCGCACATAGGGAAAACCCTGATAGGAACGGTTTGGGCCAATGATTACGCGGTCGGCGCACACATCCCGGAACGATTTCGGCCGTTATGAAACATGCTGGCGATTCAGAACTATCGGTCACTTTCAGACTAAAGTCGCCTTCAGCCGATAAAAGCCTTCTGCCATCATTGCTCATCACCCCGTGTGTTCATTTCACTCTGGCCGGTTATCGGTCCAGGGCGGAAGCTATTTTCTGGCTTATTGCGCCTTGCGCAAACGCTGCACTGTTGGAGCTTTTTTTTCATGCGTCCCCCATTTCCCCTCACCACCGCGCGCCAGTCACTCGGCTTCGGCGCTTTAGTGCTGTGCGCCGGTTTTACCGCGCCGGTTCAGGCCAGCGGTTTTATCGACGACACCACGGCGAAAATCGAATCGCGCACGGTGTATTTCAACCGCGATTTTCGTGATGGGCACACCAGTAACGACCAAGGCGCCTCCAAGCGTGAAGAGTCGGCGCAGGGTTTTATTCTCAATTTGCAATCGGGTTACACCGAAGGCCCAGTAGGTTTGGGCATCGATGCAATCGGCATGTTTGGACTCAAACTGGATTCCAGCGCCGACAGCAGCAACAGTGGTTTGCTGCCATCTAGCGGCGAGAACCCGCGCGGTTCGAAAGACCAGTACGCCAAACTTGGCTTGACCGCCAAAGTGCGTGTATCGCAAAGCGTGTTGAAGTACGGCGCACTGTTACCCGACGTGCCATTGCTCAAATACAACGACGGCCGATTGCTGCCGACGATGTTCAACGGCGCAATGCTCACCTCAAAAGAAGTCAAAGACCTGACCTTTATGGCGGCGCGGCTGGACCAGTACACCGCGCGGGATTCGACCGATTCCCAAGACATCCGCGTGCACTGCAAGAACAAGCGTTACGCCTGTAACACCACGGCTGACCACTTCGATATGGTTGGTTTCGATTACAAGATCAATGATCGCCTGACCGCGCAATATCACTACGCCGAGCTCGAAGACATTTATCGCCAGCACTTTGTCGGGTTATTGGCCAATCAAGCGTTGGCTGGCGGCGTGCTGAAAGCGGATCTGCGGGTATTGAAAAGTGCCGACAGCGGCGACGCGCGCGCGGGCTCTATCGATAACCGCGCGTTGAGCGGCATGTTGGCTTACGCGATCAGTGGCCACACGTTCAGCGCCGGTTGGCAGCGCATGAATGGCGACAATTCGATGCCGTACCTGGATGGCACTAATCCGTATTTGGTCAACTACGTGCAAGTCAACGACTTCGCCGCCGCGCAAGAGCGTTCGTGGCAAGTGCGTTATGACTATGACTTCAAGGCCATCGGCATTAACGGTTTGAGTTTCCTGACCCGCTATGTGAACGGGGATCACATCAAAGTGCTCGGCAGTGAGCAGGAGGGTAAAGAGTGGGAACGCGACAGCGAACTCAAGTACGTGGTGCAGAGCGGGACGTTCAAGGACGTCAGCGTGCGTTTGCGTAACGCGACGTACCGGACTAACTACCAAAAGTTTGCCCGCGACGTGGATGAAACGCGGGTGATCTTCAGTTACAACTTTTCGGTGTTGTGATTCACGCGCCTTTGCAGGAGCTACTTGTTGCAGCTCCTGCGAAGGTCAGGTTTTACAGCCAATGCCAGAACCGGCTCCAGAAGCCGCGATTCAAATCTTCCTTGCAGCCTGCGTATTGCCGCGCATAAAGGTCTGAGCGACCTTTGACAATGCCGGCGGTATTCATCAGCCACGCTTTGCTGGCGTAGGTTTTATTGCGATAGCCGCCCCAGCCTTCGTGGTAGTTGAGGTATTGGCCGTACGCATCGTATTTGTAGACGCCATTGATGGTGGCGGTTTTGTCCATGTACCAGCCAACGAAGTCGATGGCGTCATCGAAATCTTCGCGGTCGGCCCAGTTGCGGCCGGTGCTCTTCTGGTAGTCGGACCAGACCTCATCCTTGGCTTGCGCATAACCCGACGCGGTCGACACCCGGCCCCACGGGATGATCCAGAGCAGATATTTGCGCGGTGTCTTGGCGTTGTGACGGTAGCCGGACTCTTGGTACATGATCGCGAACGGCACCTGGATCGGCACGCCCCAGCGTTTTTGCGTGACTTGTGCGGCGTCGTACCAGTCGCTCTTTTCCCGAAAGATTTCGCAGATATCGTTCGGCGAGCGAGGGGGCGAGGTGCCGCAACCGGCCAGCAACGTCGTGAGTAACAAAAGTCCAGCCGTTAGCCTTGCGTTCAAAAGCCCGTCTTCCTGAGATGCGCGGAGAAAGGGCGCTAGTTTACACATGCCGGTGTCAGATCGATGGCATTCGCGGGCAAGCCTCGCTCCTGCAGGGTTTGTGTCGGTCGTAAGAACGGCGTTAATCCCGTAGGAGCGAGGCTTGCCCGCGAAGAGGTCCGCGGCTTTAGCGCAATTCCAACTGATGCCGATACGGCAAATCCGGCCCAGTCTTGCCGCACGTCAGCGCCGCCGCTTGCACGGCAAACTTGAGCATGGCGTCGATCTGCTCACGGCTCAGGCGCTGCACGCCGTCCACCGAGTCCAGTTGCTGTTCGGTCAGCCAGGTAATCAGCGCAGCCTGGAAGGTATCGCCAGCGCCGACGGTATCGGCAATCGTCACTGAACACGCCGGCACCGACCACGAGCCATGCGCCCGGCTGAACACGCTCGCGCCTTCGCCGCCACGGGTCAGGAACACCAATTGGCAGCGGTGGGTCAGCCAGCTTTCGATCACCCGCTGCGGATCCTGCTCGGGGTACAGCAGGCTCAAATCTTCGTCGCTGACCTTGATCAGGTCGGCCAATTCGACCAGCTCGGCGATCCGTGAGCGCCACAGGTCGATGTTTGGCTCGGGGTTCAAGCGCACGTTCGGGTCGAGGCTGATCAGGCGTTTGCCGCTTTCGCGGCCGACCAGTGCGAGCAGCGTATCGGCAATCGGCTGGACCACCAGCGAGAATGATCCGATGTGCAAACCGCGCACCTGCGGCCCGAGTTCCGGCAGGTGTTCGAGGCGCAATTGCCGATCCGCGCAGCCTTCACCGCGAAAGCTGTAGTGCGGCGAGCCGTTGGCGCCAACCGCGACCATCGCCAGGGTAGTCGGCGCGGCGAAGTCCACCAGGTAATCCGCGCGCACGCCTTCTTCCTGCAACACCTGTTGCAAACGGCGGCCGAGGTAGTCGGTGGACAGCCCGGCAAACAGCGCAGAGTCCACGCCCAAGCGGCGCAAACCCACCGCAACGTTGAACGGCGAACCGCCGGCAATCGCCTTGAAATTCACTTTTGAAGCCAGACCGCTGGCATCGTCTTCGCTGAAGAAATCGAACAGCGCTTCGCCACACACCAGATACATAATTGTTCGCTCTTTAAAGGGTTGCGACATGCTGTTGATAGCGTTCGTAGGCCTGCTGCGCCGCCGCAACGTTGGCGGCAATCGGCAGGGTTTCGCTGGCCGGGTCGAGTTTCACGCAGCGTTCGCACAGTTCGGCCAGCCTGCTTGCGTCGCCGTTTGCCGAGGCGTGGCACCACGCCGCTTGAATCGACGCGCCGAGGGCCGCCGCTTCGCTTTGTTCGGTGCAGATCACCGGGGTGTTCATGATATCGGCGACGATCTGCCGCCACACCGGGCTCTTGGAGCCGCCACCGATCAAACAAATGCTGCGGCTTTGTAAGCCATTTTGGCGTAGCAGGTCCAGCCCGTAACGCAACCCGAAGGTTGTGCCTTCGACCGCCGCGCGACACAAATTGGCTTCGGTCAGGTTGGTCATGGTCAGCCCCAGCAGGCTGCCGGTGGCGTGGGGCAGGGCGGGCACGCGTTCGCCATTGAGGAACGGCAACATGCACACGCCGTCCGCGCCAATCGGCGCTTGTTCGACCCGTTCGTTGAAGCGCTCGATGTCCAATTCGAACAACTCGCGAATCACCCCAGTGGCGTTGGTCAGGTTCATCGTGCAGATCAACGGCAACCAGCCGCCGCTGGAGGAACAGAACGTCGCGACCGAAGCGTCCGAGCTGACTGTTGGATGTTCGGAATAGGCATAAACGGTGCCGGAGGAGCCGAGGCTCATGGTGATCGCGCCGGGCTGAATATTTCCGGTGCCGATTGCGCCCATCATGTTGTCGCCGCCGCCGCTAGCGATCAGTGCGTGCGGGTTGATCCCGAGCTGTGCGGCGATGCCCGGCAGGATCGTGCCGACCGGCTGGTGGGCGTCGATCAACTCCGGCAGCGCCGCCTCCAGGCGACCGCTGGGGTCGATCTCGCGCAATATCTGCAAGTCCCATTGGCGCGTGCGCACGTTGAAATAACCGGTGCCCGAGGCGTCGCCGTATTCGCTGCAACTGCGGCCCGTCAGCCAATAGTTGAGGTAATCGTGCGGCAGCAGAATCCGCGCGATACGGGCAAAAATGTCCGGGTGTTGTTCTTTGGTCCAGAGCAGTTTCGACACCGTGTAACCGGGCGCGATGACCACGCCGAGGCGTTCGAGCGAACCGGATTCGCCACCGAGATTGGCCAGCAGCCGATCGTTCTCCGGGGTCGATTCTGTGTCACACCAGAGCTTGGCCGGGCGCAAGACCTGGCTTTCGCCGTCGAGCAGGACCAAGCCGTGTTGCTGCCCGGAAACGCCGACGCCGAGGATATCTTGGCCATCGACATTGGCCGCGAGCAGGGCGCGGCGGGTGGCGAGGGCGAAGGCTTCCAGCCATTGGCTGGTGTCTTGCTCGCGCCGACCGTTGGCGCCGCTGATCAGCGTGTGCGCCGCCGCGCCGAGGCCCAGCACCTGACCGTTGACGGCGTCGAGGATGATCGCTTTGGTGCCTTGAGTGCCGCAGTCGATGCCGAGGAATAGTTGTTGGTTTGCCATGTCATGACCCTGCCGAAGATCGTTCGGCCAGCACCCGTTCCAACGTCTGCGTCACACCGACCTCACGCAAGCTGTTACAGCACCATTCAAACGCCGCGACAAACTCCGGCGAATTGGCGATCGCCGTGCCGAAAATATCTTCGACCGCCAGCAAGCGCTGGGTGATCAACGCATCATCAGCGACCAGTGCCTGACAAAAAGTCGCCCGTGGATCAGGAATCGAATAGGTCACGCCGTTCTCATCGACACCTTTCAAATACAGCGCCCAAGCCGCAACCACCAACGCCGCACGCTTGGTTTCCTGGCCATCGGCGATCAAACGATTGACCGTCGGCACGGTGAATTTCGGAAACTTCGACGAGCCGTCCGAACACACGCGCTCCAGTTGATCGGCAATCGCCTGATTGGAAAACCGCGCCACCAGAGTGTTTTTGTACTCGGTCAGGTCAATGCCCGGCACCGGCGCCAGTTGCGGCGTGACGTCGAGGTCCATGTAAGCGCGCATGTAGCGCACAAACAGCGGGTCGTTCATGGTTTCGTGGACGAAGCGGTAACCCTTCAGAAAACCCAGATACGTCAGGGCCAGATGACTGCCGTTGAGCAGTTTGATTTTCATCTCTTCATAAGGCGTGACGTCGTCGGTGAACTGCACGCCCACCTTCTCCCACGCCGGGCGGCCGTTGACGAATTTGTCTTCGAGCACCCATTGCACAAACGGCTCGCACACCACCGGCCAAGCGTCGTCGACCGCGTGTTTGTCGTGCAATTGCAGTTTGTGCTCGGTGCTGGTCATCGGCGTGATGCGGTCGACCATCGCGTTGGGAAAACTGACGTTTTGCTCGATCCAGTCCCGCAGATCGCCATCGCGCAGGGCGGCGAACGCCAGCAGTGCCTTGCGGGTGACGGCGCCGTTGTGCGGCAGGTTATCGCACGACATCAAGGTGAACGCGGGCGTCCCGGCGGCGCGGCGTTTGGCCAGCGCGGCGCAGAGGAAACCAAACACGGTATTCGGCGCGTCCGGGTGCGCCAGATCGTGCTGGATTTGCGGCAAGTGCGCCATGAACTCGCCGTTGCTGTCGTCGATGCAATAGCCGCCTTCGGTGATGGTCAGCGAGACGATGCGAATCTGCGGATCGGCGAGTTTGTCGATCAACGCCTCGGCGCTGTCCTCGGCGAGCAGCATGTCGCGAATGGCGCCGATCACCCGTACTTCGGTGTCATCGCTGTCGCCGAGCTCGAACAGGGTGAACAGGTAATCCTGCTCTTTAAGATCGTCGCGAGCGCGGCGGTCTTCGGCGCGCAGGCCGACGCCGCAAATCGCCCAGTCGAGGCCTTCGCCGGTGTTCATCAGTGCATCGGTGTAATACGCCTGATGCGCGCGGTGGAAACCGCCGACGCCGATGTGCGCAATGCCTTGGCGCGTGTCGCCCAGCGCGTAGGCGGGCAGCGCCACTTCGGCAGCGAGGCGGTTGAGATTGTGTTTATTGAGTTTCATCACAGGCTCTCTAAATCAGGCCGCTGCGCGCAGCGGGCGGGTCAGCGCCACGCCGTCGGCATCGAATAAATGGCAGTGTTCGGCGTCCAGGTGCAGGCTCAGGGTTTCGCCGTAGCGGCTGGCGAGGTCGCCGCGCACGCGCATGGTCAACGCTTCGCCGCACGAGGTGACGACGTGGCAGAAAGTGTCGCTGCCCAGACGTTCGCTGACGTCGGCCGTGACTTGCAGGGTGCAGTCGCCGGTTTGCGCAAGGTTCAAGTGTTCCGGGCGAATCCCCAGCGTTACCGCGCCGCCGACGCTCAGGTTGGCGCCGCTCAATGGCAGAGTGATGCGGGTGCCGGCGTCGAGCAGCACTTCGACGTTCTGGCTTTCGACGCGTGTGACTTTGCCCTTGAGGAAGCCCATTTTCGGCGTGCCTAGGAAACCGGCAACAAACAGGTTGGCCGGTTGGTGATAGAGGTCCAGCGGCGAGCCGACTTGCTCGACTTTGCCGCCATTGAGCACCACCACTTTGTCGGCCATGGTCATGGCTTCGACCTGATCGTGGGTCACGTAAATCATCGTCGCTTGCAGTTCTTTGTGCAGGCGCAGCAGTTCCAGGCGCATTTGCACGCGCAGGGCGGCGTCGAGGTTGGACAGTGGTTCGTCGAACAGGAAGATTTTCGGGTTGCGCACAATCGCCCGGCCAATCGCCACACGCTGGCGCTGGCCGCCCGACAGTTGTTTAGGTTTGCGCTCCAGCATCGGCCCGAGTTCGAGGATGCGCGCCGCTTCGCCGACTTTCTTCTCGACTTCGGCTTTCGGTACGCCGGCCAGATCGAGGGCGAACGACATGTTCTTTTTCACGGTCATGTGCGGATACAGGGCGTAGGTCTGGAACACCATCGCCAGGTCGCGCTTGGCCGGGCTGACTTCGGTGATGTCGCGGCCATCGAGTTCGATAGTGCCGCCGCTGACTTCTTCGAGGCCGGCGATCAGGCGCAGCAGCGTGGATTTGCCGCAGCCCGACGGACCGACGAACACCACGAATTCCTTGTCGTTCACTTCCAGGTCGATGCCCTTGATGATGGAAAAACCTTCGAAGCCTTTTTGCAGATTCTTGATTTTCAGGTTGGCCATGGTGATGGGCCTCCACGTATTGTTATTCGGTTGAGCCGCTCGGGCTTTTTTGTAGGAGCCAGGCTTGCCGGCGAAGGCGATTTGACGGACACCTTCGCCGGCAAGCCTGGCTCCTACAGAGACGATCCATTTATTTCACCGCACCAAACGACAGGCCCCGGACCAGTTGTTTCTGGCTGATCCAGCCGAAGATCAGAATCGGCGCGCAGGCCAGGGTCGAGACCGCTGACAACTTGGCCCAGAACAGACCTTCGGGGCTTGAATACGAGGCGATCAATGCGGTCAGCGGCGCGGCTTTCGACGAGGTCAGGTTGAGTGACCAGAACGCCTCGTTCCAGCACAGGATCAGCGACAGCAGCACCGTGGAAGCCAGGCCACCCTTGGCGATCGGCAGCAATACCCGAACCATTTCCTGCCACAGCGTAGCGCCGTCGAGGCGCGCGGCTTCGAGGATGTCTTTGGGGATGTCTTTGAAGTAGGTGTAAATCATCCAGACCACAATCGGCAGGTTGATCAGCGTGTAGATCACGATCAGCGCAATCCGCGTATCGAGCAGGCCGAAGCTTTTTGCCAGCAGGTAGATCGGCATCAGCACGCCCACCGGCGGCAGCATTTTGGTGGAGAGCATCCACAGCAGCGTGCCTTTGGTGCGTTTGGTTTCGTAGAACGCCATCGAGTAGGCCGCCGGCACCGCGATCAGCAGGCAAAGCGCCGTGGCGCTGAAGGAAATCACCACCGAGTTCCAGGCGAAACTGAAGTAGTCGCTGCGCTCGTTGATGTGCAGGTAGTTTTCCAGCGTCGGCGTGAAGATGAACTGCGGCGGCGTGGCGAAGGCGTCGATTTCGGTTTTGAAACTGGTCAGCACCATCCAGAAGATCGGGAAGAAGATCAGGATCGCGATGGCCCAGGCCAGGGTGCCGAGCAGCAGGCTTTGCAGGCGGCGGGATTGTTGAAGAGTCATGGCGCGGGCCTCAGGCTTTGTCTGTCAGGTTTTTGCCGATCATCCGGACCAGCACGATGGCCGCGACGTTGGCAATCACCACCGCGATCAAGCCGCCAGCGGACGCCATGCCGACATCGAACTGCACCAGCGCCTGGTTGTAGATCAGGTAGGCGAGGTTGGTCGAGGCATAGCCGGGGCCACCATTGGTGGTGGTGAAGATTTCGGCGAACACCGAGAGCAGGAAGATCGTTTCGATCATCACCACCACCGCAATCGGCCGCGCCAGGTGCGGCAGGGTCAGGTGCCAGAAGATCGCGACCGGGCCGGCACCGTCGAGGCGCGCGGCTTCTTTCTGTTCCTGGTCGAGAGACTGCATGGCGGTCATCAGGATCAGGATCGCGAAGGGCAGCCATTGCCAGGACACAATGATGATGATCGACAGCAGCGGGTAATGCGCCAGCCAGTCCACCGGTTGCGCGCCGAAGAGTTTCCAGACGTAGGCGAGAATTCCCGAGACCGGATGAAAAATCAGGTTCTTCCAGATCAGCGCGCCGACGGTGGGCATGATGAAAAACGGCGAAATCAGCATGACCCGGACGATGCCGCGTCCGAGGAATTCACTGGCCTCCAGCAATGCACTGATCAATACGCCAAACACCACGCTGATCAGCAACACGCTGCCGACCAGCAGCAAGGTATTGCTGGCGCCGGGCAGGAAACCCGAATCGGTGAGGAAGTAGGTAAAGTTTTCCAGCCCGACGAACTCGTTTTCGCCGGGGTAGAGCAGGTTGTAGCGGATCATCGAGAAGTACACGGTCATGCCCAGTGGCACGATCATCCACAGCAGCAACAGTGCCACTGAAGGACTGACCAGAAACCAGCCGGGATTGGCCAGCCGGCTTTTACGCACCGGTTGGGGAATGTCCATTTGAGCTTTGGCAGTTGAGATATTCATGGCAAGAGAACCGATTGGGAACAGGCAGATGAGATCAACTGTAGGAGCGAGGCTTGCCCGCGAAAGCGGTGTGTCAGACAAACCGCCTTCGCGGGCAAGCCTCGCTCCTACAGGGGGGGCACGGGTTACTTGGGGTAACCGGCGCGCTTCATCTCACGTTCGGTAGTTTGCTGGGCCGCGGTCAGCGCTTGATCGACCGTGGTCTGGCCGATCAACGCTGCCGAGAACAACTTGCCAACCTGCGTGCCGACGGCTTGGAACTCCGGAATGGTCACCAATTGAATGCCAATGTACGGCACAGGTTTCGCGCTCGGTTTGCTCGGATCGGCCACTTTCAGCGATTCCAGCGTGACTTTGGCAAACGGCGCGGCGCTCATGTAAGCCTCGCTGTAGGTCGAGGCGCGCGTGCCTGGTGGCACGTTGGCAATCCCGTCCTTCTCGGCAACCAGCGCGCCGTATTCCTTGGAAGTGGCCCAGGCGCTGAAGGTCTTCGCGGCGTCCTTGGCTTTGGAACTGGTCGGGATCGCCAGTGCCCAGGAATACAACCAGGCTGAGCCTTTGTCGGTGGTTTCATGCGGCGCATAGGTGAAGCCGACGTGCTCGCTGACCTTGCTTTGGCTCTTGTCGGTGACGAACGAGCCGGCAACGCTGGCGTCGACCCAGATCGCGCATTTGCCGCTGTTGAACAGCGCGAGGTTTTCGTTGAAGCCGTTGCTGGATGCGCCTGGAGGGCCGGAATCCTTCATGGTTTTGACGTAGAAGTTCAGCGCGTTTTTCCATTCCGGACCGGTGAATTCCGGTTTCCACTGTTCGTCGAACCAGCGCGCGCCATAGGCGTTGGCGACGGTGGTGATCAACGCCATGTTTTCGCCCCAACCGGCCTTGCCGCGCAGGCAGATGCCGTACTGTTCTTTGTCCTTGTTCGTGAGTTTGCTGGCAAATTCGCTGATTTGCGTCCAGGTCGGATGCTCCGGCATGGTCAGCCCGGCGTCCTTGAACAGGTCGGTGCGGTAATAGGTGATCGAGCTTTCGGCGTAGAACGGCAAGGCGTACAGCGAGCCCTTGACCGACAGACCTTCCCGCACCGACGGGAATACATCGTCGAGCGCGTAATCGGCCGGCAAATCCTTCATTGGTTCCAGCCAACCCTTGGCGCCCCAGAGTGCTGCTTCGTACATGCCAATCGTCAACACGTCGAACTGGCCGCCCTGTGTGGCGATGTCGGTGGTCAGGCGCTGGCGCAGGACGTTTTCTTCGAGCACCACCCAATTCAGCTTGATGTCCGGATGTGCGGCCTCGAAGGTTTTCGAGAGCTTTTGCATGCGGATCATGTCGCTGTTGTTGACGGTGGCGATGGTCAGGGTCTGAGCGCCGAGGCTGACGCTGCTGAGGGTCATGCAGGTGAGGGCAAGCAGAGCTTTTACAGAAGGTTGCATCGTGCACTCCTTTTCTGTACCCGGCGGGGCCAGAAGGACGGTTATTGTTTTTGTGTCTTCCGAGGCAGGAAGAATGTGCACTGATTACAGCCTTCAATTGAGGATGTGACAAATCATCCATAGCACTGCAATCGATACTTTTTTGCACTGGTGTTTGCGTGGGCGAGCGCAGAGGACGGTTATCGGGCGACAGTCCGGCATGAATTCCGTATTGGTTTTTTCACTCGTGGGAGCATGGCTTGCCCGCGATGACGCTCTCGGGAACGCCATCGCGGGCATGCCATGCGCCTACGCTAACCGAGGTTTTGTTCGGTCAGGCGCTGCACCGCCAACCGCCGGTAATGCGACGGTGTCATGCCTTTGAGCTGCTGAAACCGCCGATTGAAATTGGAGATATTGTTGAACCCGGACTCGAAACACACGTCCGTCACCGGTTTATCGCCATCGGCGAGCAGCTCGCAGGACTTGCTGATGCGCAACCGATTGACGAATTCGATAAAACAGCGGCCTGTAGCCTGTTTGAACACGCGGCTGAAATAGGTCGGTTTCATCCCCAAATGTTCCGCCACTTCTTCCAGCGGCAACTCCCGGGCGTAGTGGGCAAAAATGTAATCCACCGCGCGGTTGGTGCGGTCGACGCTGTGCTCGTCGGCCAACTGCGGCGTGGTGGCGCCGGACAACAATTGGTAGTCATCCGAGGCCGCAAGCAACTCCAGCAGAATGAAAAAGTGCCCGAGGCGCGTGACGCCTTGGGTATCAGCGATGCGTTGCATCAGCGTCATTGCCTGGCGAATCGTACGCTTGCAGCGAAACTCGATGCCGTACTGCGCACGCTCAAGCAGTGGTGCCAGGGTTTTCAGTTCGGCGAACACCAAATGGCCGCTGTCGAACAGCTCATCAGTGAAGTTGACCAGCATGTCGCGCTTGGGCACCACTTCGTTTTCGGCGACCTGGCTGATCCAGTTGTGCGGCA
This sequence comes from Pseudomonas sp. 43NM1, assembly GCF_002836905.1. Classification (NCBI taxonomy): domain Bacteria; kingdom Pseudomonadati; phylum Pseudomonadota; class Gammaproteobacteria; order Pseudomonadales; family Pseudomonadaceae; genus Pseudomonas; species Pseudomonas sp. 43NM1. Next base: position 40,181 of record NZ_MKGS01000047.1, read on the forward strand.
GGTTTGGGCCCGTGAGGAAAAGCGATTCCGGATAAAAATTGCCGATGTAGTCGCCAATGAACACCTTGCCGGAACTCGCGACGATCAGGTGCAGTTCGTATTCCTTGTGAAAATGCCAGCGCACCAGCGGGCACGGAAAGCCATGCTGGCGATAGATGATGGACAACCCGTTGTGGTCGTCCATCAACTCATAGGAGGGGTCGGTGATGCGGGTAGCTCGGCTCATGGCAAGGCACTTTTATTGTTAACGCTGTTGTTAGTGCGATTGTTATTGCGCCCCGATGATGCCTCTTTCCGACCCGATTGCGCCAGCGCCCACCGCTCAAGCCTGCAGGCTGACAGCCTTCATGCTGTTGGCGACCCAGCAGTACCCGACGATTTCCGATTCGTCAAAAAAGTCGGTGCTGATGATGCTGCATTGGGTGACCCAGTCCCGCGACGAATGGAACCAGTCATTGATGTGCTCCTTGATATCTACCGGGCCGCCGAGAAATGAGTAGCTGGTGGCGGTTAATGACCACAGGTATGAGCCAAATCGCGGAGTGTCGAGAGTGGTGACGATATGCTGGCGCAGCTCGGCCACATTGGTCAGCCGGGACCCGCTCCAGCGGTGGGGAACGCTGCTCCAGAAGTAATCCAGATCCAGATCCACCGAGTAGCGAGAGGCAAGCACCACGCGTTTCTTGCTGCTCGCAGCCTTGAGCTCGCCAATGGTTTTCTCGTCATCGTCAGGCGCAATGGTGCGTGCGCCCAAGCGCAGTTTCACCAGGTCGTTGAACTGCTTGAAATCGAAGGGCTGGTCGCCGTCGCGTAGCTGGTGGAAATCCAGAACGATGAATTCATCCGGATTACGCTCCAGAAAGTTGTTGACCGCATCCAGCAGTTCATCCAGCACGCGATGCGATTGGTGACCGTTGTGGTGAAAGTAAAATGTGCCGGCGGGCGAGCCGGGCGTGTAGCCCAGGCGCAAATCGAAAGCTCGGGCACCTTTGGCCAGTTGCCAGGCAAATGAATCGTTCTGGCAGGTGGTCCAGTTTCCAACGATCACTTCGTAATTCGGGGCTTTTTTGTCCATGCCGGCGTTGTGCACGCCGGGCCAGATCAGGTCGGTCAATTTCAAGCGGTCAATGTCGAGGACTTTGTTCATCCAGCATTGCGTGTCGACATTGGCGGTAGGGGTAAATGGCATGTCTCAAGGCTCCTGCCCAAGACTCGGCTCCGATCCGTGGAGGCGAGATAGTGTGGAAAAAATCACTTCATGCGACAGAGCCTAGAAGCTGATCCGCAATCTTTCCACTCAAAGAAACATCTTAATAAACATAGCCTTGTGCCATATTGCTCAGGTTATTTATCAGCGGCGAGATTCGGAAACGTCTGACTCGCTGTGTCGATTTTTCGCCTCGATCCATTGCGACATGTACTGCGTGCTTTTATGCGCGTGGTGCCGAAGCATGGCGCCGGTGAAGTTGTCGCGACGCCGCGTGGCCAAGTCGCGACGGCAGGCCTGCAGCCGTTCGATCAGCGCCGGGCCGTGCACCGATTGCCGGTATTGCGCGGCGAGCAACTGATCCCCTTGTTGTTGCGCCTCGGTCCACAAAGCCTGGTCCTGATACAACGCGACGGCTGCAGCGGCGATGGCTTCAGCGGATTCTCCAACCACACCGGGCCATGGCAGCAGACCATCGCTCATGCCTTCAGCGCCAATCGGCGTGGTCACGGTCGGCGTGCCGCAGAGCATCGCATCGACGATTTTGCCCTTGATCCCGGCGCCGAAGCGCAACGGCGCCAGGCAAACGCGCGCCGCCGACATTACTTGCAAGGCATCTTCCGCCCAGTTCATCACATGAAAACCTTGCGCCGGGTTGTGCAGCGCGGTGGCTTTCGGCGGGGTGTAGGCGCCATATAAATGCAATTGCGCGCCGGGTAATTGCTGGCGAATCAGCGGCCACACGGCGGTTTTCATCCAGAGCACCGCGTCCCAGTTCGGCGCATGGCGGAAGTTGCCAATGCTCAGAAAGTGCGCACGTGCCTCGAACGCCGTGTGCGCGGTTGTTGGCATCGCTGGCATCAACGGGCACCAGTGCAGCAGCTCCCGTGGCATTTTGAACTGCTCGACCAGCAACTCGATTTCCACCGGGGAAATCATCAGGCTCAGGTCGCAGCGGTACAGCGCGGCAATCTCGCGTTTGGCCAGGTCGGTGCCCGCCATCAATTCGAATTCTTCGCGCAACGCCGGCGCAAACAGATCGCCGAAATCGTTTTCGTCGGCGCTGGCCTTCAAACGGTCTTTGAGGCGCTGATGCCGGGCATGTCGCAGACTTTGCAGGTCGGAGGTTTCGAGCACGCGCAGCGCGTCGGGGCAGTGTTTCTCGACACGCCAGCCGAACTGCTCTTCCATCATGAATTGGTCGAACAGGACAATATCCGGGGCGAGTTCGCGGATGAACGTGTCGAAACTGCTGTTGTTCAGCTCGATTGCGCATTCACGAATACCCAGCGCCGCGAGGTCAGCCTTGTGCTCGCCAACGCCCGCCGGGCTGCTGAACGTGATGTCCCAACCCTGTTGCACAAATGTATCGAGAATCTGCATGACATGCCCGCTGGCCGCCGAAGAACGGGGTTCGGGCCAGACATAACCAATGACCAGGACTTTGGTGGCGGACGGCGGGAGCATCGGTATTCCTTGAGGCGGCTAATCGGGCAGGGCGCAATTAAACCACAGCAGGAATTCAGGTTTTACAGAGGTTTACCGCAGCGTTGAGGGAATCAGGCGAGCATGCCGCGAACCTTGTCGCGCAGTTGGTCGATCGAGAACGGCTTGCCAATTACTTGCATGCCGGACGGCACGTCGATGCTTTCGGCGTAACCGCTGGCAAACAGGATCGGCAGTTCCGGGCGCAGTATCCGTGCTTGCTTGGCCAGTTCGCGGCCGTCCATGCCCGGCAGGCCGACGTCGGTCATCATCAGGTCGATGTATTGGTCTTCATCATTAAGGAACGTCAGGGCCTCTTCGCTGCCGTCCGCCTCCAGCACCCGGTACTCAAGTTCCTCGAGGACATCGACGATCAGCATGCGCACGATGGCATCGTCTTCGACGACAAGGATGATGGACGCTTCGGCGGACATAATAGGAGCTCTCAAAGATGAATTTACGGGTCGGCGGTCGATCGAATTCGCCGGTCTCTTGCTTGAGTAATTGCCGGACCCCGACAAGTTCCCGACCCAATACAAAAAATAGGCGATGTGCAGGAACGCGCAAGGATAACGCGCGCCATTGATCAAGCGCAGCTAATTGCCGGAATTTGCGACAAAAGCTGTCAGAAAATTAGATTCGTGTAGCGGTTTTGGGGCAAACTCCCTGGTTTTCGACAGTTCGACAAGGCATTTCCCATGACCCCTGCGTCCTCGGTTGATGAGCAACGATTCCGTAAACTGCTGAGCCGCAACGTCAGTTTGCCGCTGGGCGTGGGCGCTATCAGCGCGGTTTTCTTTGTGGCGTTGATCACTTACCTGTTGTCCGTCATCCAATGGGTCGAGCACACCGACCGGGTGATCAATAACGCTAATGAAGCGGTGAAGCTCACCGTCGACTTGGAAACCGGCATGCGCGGCTTCCTGCTCAGCGGCGACGAGCACTTCCTCGACCCTTATGAAACGGCCAAGCCGCGCATTGCGGTCGCGCTCAATACCTTGCTCGAACTGACCGGCGACAACCCGATTCAGACCGATCGTTTGCACCGCTTGCAGGCATTGCAAACCGAATGGGCGACTTATGCGCAATCGATGATCGATTTGCAGCGCAGCAGCGGCGACTATCGCGGCGCGGTGAAGGCCGGTCGCGGCAAGCGCCTGACCGATGAGATTCGCAAGCAATTCGAAGACGTGATCGACATGGAGCAACAGTTGCGCACCACGCGCAACGAAGAAGTGCGCCGCACGACGATCTGGAGCATCACCCTTTATCTGCTGTTCGTTGCCGGCATCAGCGGTCTGCTGGCGTATATCGGCCGTCGCGATCTGCTCAATCTGTCGCAAAACTATGCCGCCAACATGGCCGCGCAACAGGCCAGCGCCGCGCGTCTCGAGCAGCAAGGCTGGTTGCGCAGTGGTCAGACCGAACTGGCCGAACAAGTGCTGGGGCAGCTGTCCTTGCAAATGTTGGGGCGCAATATCCTCAAGTTCTGCGCGCAATACATGGGCACCGCCGTCGCCGCTATTTATATACGCGAAGACCATGGCGGCCTGAAACGTGTGGCTTCTTACGGTTTTTCGCGTGAGCAGGAAGAGCAGGATCAAGCGATCTACGACGGCGAAGGCATTGTCGGTCAGGCCGTGCGGCAAGCGCGGTTGATTCGTCTGGATGACGTGCCGCAAGGTTATTTCCGCGTTAGCTCCGGCCTCGGCGAAGGCCTGCCGCACAGCGTGATGGTGGTGCCGACCAGCGACGACGATCGGGTCAACGGCGTGATCGAGCTGGGTTTCCTGCGTCCACTGGAAGAGCGCGACGTCGAATTGCTCGAGCTGATCGCCAGCAACATCGGCACCTCAATTGAGGCCGCGCGTTATCGTCAGCGCTTGCAGGAAGTGCTGGCTGAAACCCAGCAGCTCAACGAAGAACTGCAAGTGCAGCAGGAAGAGCTGAAAACCGCCAACGAAGAGCTGGAAGAGCAGTCGCGGATTCTCAAGGAATCCCAGGCGCACCTCGAAACCCAGCAGGTCGAACTGGAGCAGACCAACGAACAGCTCGCCGAGCAGGCGCAGATTCTGTCCGACCAGCGCGATGCGATGGACCAGAAGAACACCGAGCTCAATCAGGCCCAGACGCAACTGGAAGAACGCGCCGAAGAGTTGCAGCGCTCCAGCAAGTACAAATCCGAATTCCTCGCCAACATGTCCCATGAACTGCGCACACCGCTGAACAGTTCGCTGATTCTCGCCAAGCTGCTGGCGGAAAACCCGCAGGAAAACCTCAGCGCCGAACAGGTCAAGTTTGCCGAGTCGATCTATTCCGCCGGCAACGATCTGCTCAACCTGATCAACGACATTCTCGACATTTCCAAAGTCGAGGCCGGCAAGCTCGACATGCGCCCGGAAAACACCAGCGTTTCGCGCTTGGTCGAAGGCCTGCGCGGGATGTTCGAGCCGATGGCCAAAGACAAGAATCTGCAGTTCAACATCGAGTTGCAGCCAGGCGCGCCGATGATGATTTTCACCGACCGCCAACGTCTGGAACAGGTGGTCAAGAACCTGTTGTCGAACGCCGTCAAGTTCACCGAAAAGGGCAGCGTCAGCCTGACCGTCGCCAGTCAGCCGGGCGACGGCATTGCCTTTATCGTCCGCGATTCCGGGATCGGCATTGCGGCGGACCAGCAGGAAAGCATCTTCGAAGCCTTCCGCCAGGCCGACGGCACCACCAACCGCCGCTACGGCGGCACCGGGCTGGGCCTGTCGATCTCGCGTGATCTGGCAGTGTTGCTCGGCGGCTCGATCAGCGTCACCAGCGAGCCGGGGCAGGGCAGTTCGTTCACCCTGGTGTTGCCGCTGCAATACATCGAACCAGGCGAAGAACCGATCGAGCCGATGCGCGCAACGCCGGTGGCTTACGTGCCAAAACCGGCTGCCCCTGCTGCACAGGTGCCGGTGATTGCCGAAGTCGACATCCCGCGTTTCGACGATGACCGCACCAAGGCACCGTTCACCACGCGCTGCATTCTGGTGGTGGAAGATGAGCCGAACTTTGCGCGCATCCTCTACGATCTGGCGCACGAACTGGGTTATCAGTGCCTGGTCGCGCACGGCGCCGATGAAGGTTACGACCTGGCGAAAGAGTTCATCCCCGACGCGATCCTGCTCGACATGCGCCTGCCGGACCATTCCGGTTTGACCGTGTTGCAGCGCCTGAAAGAACGCGCCGAAACCCGACACATTCCGGTTCACGTGATTTCGGTCGAAGACCGCGTCGAAGCGGCGATGCACATGGGCGCCATCGGGTACGCGGTCAAACCGACCACCCGCGAAGAGCTCAAAGACGTGTTCGCACGCCTGGAAGCCAAACTGACGCAAAAGGTCAAACGCGTGTTGCTGGTCGAGGACGATGACCTGCAGCGCGACAGCATTGCGCGGTTGATTGGCGATGAAGACATCGAAATCACCGCAGTCGGTTTCGCTCAGGAAGCGCTCGATCTGCTGCGCGAGACGATCTTCGATTGCATGGTCATCGACCTGAAACTGCCGGACATGCTCGGCAATGACCTGCTCAAGCGCATGGCCACCGAGGATATTTGCTCGTTCCCGCCGGTGATTGTCTACACCGGGCGCAACCTCACCCGCGACGAAGAAGCCGAGCTGCGCAAGTACTCGCGCTCGATCATCATCAAGGGCGCGCGCTCGCCGGAACGCTTGCTCGACGAGGTCACACTCTTTCTGCACAAAGTCGAATCGCAGTTGTCCCATGAGCGCCAGAAGATGCTCAAGACTGCGCGCAGTCGCGACAAGGTCTTCGAGGGCCGCAAGGTGCTGCTGGTGGACGACGATGTGCGCAACATCTTCGCCCTGACCAGTGCGCTGGAGCATAAGGGCGCTGTGGTGGTGATTGGCCGTAACGGTCGTGAAGCGATCGAGCGATTGAATGAAGTCGAGGACATCGACTTGGTGCTGATGGACGTGATGATGCCGGAGATGGACGGTTACGAGGCCACAGCCTTGATCCGCCAGGATCCGCGCTGGCGCAAACTGCCGATCATCGCCGTCACGGCAAAAGCCATGAAGGACGATCAGGAACGTTGCCTCGCGGCGGGTTCCAACGACTACCTGGCCAAGCCGATCGACCTCGATCGCCTGTTCTCGCTGATCCGCGTGTGGTTGCCGAAAATGGAACGCATCTAGTGGAAAGCTTTTAGTGGAAAACCTTTAGTGGAAAAGAACAACTAGTGGAAAAGAATAACGAAATCGAACTGCGGCTGTTGATCGAGGCGATTTACCTCAAGTACAGCTATGACTTTCGCGACTATTCCGGTGCTTCGATCAAGCGCCGGGTCAGTCATGCGTTGGGTCAGTTCGAGTGCGCGACCATCTCGGCGTTGCAGGACAGGGTCCTGCACGATCCGACCGCGTTCATGCAGTTGCTGCAATTGCTGACGATCCCGGTCAGCGAGATGTTTCGCGACCCGTCGCATTTTCTCGCGATCCGCAAGGAAGTGGTGCCGCTGCTCAAGACCTATCCATCGATCAAGATCTGGATTGCCGGCTGCAGCACGGGCGAAGAGGTCTATTCGATGGCCATCCTGCTGCGCGAGGAAGGGCTGCTCGACCGCACCATCATTTATGCCACCGACATCAATCCGCGTTCGCTGGACAAAGCCAAGCAAGGGATTTTCTCGATGGAGAATGTCCGTGCCTACACGGCCAATTATCAGCAGGCCGGTGGCCAGCGTTCATTTGCCGACTACTATACGGCGGCGTACGGTTACGCGATTTTTGACAAGAGCCTGTGCGAGAACGTGACGTTTGCCGATCACAGCCTGGCGACGGACAGTGTATTCTCCGAAACTCAATTAATTTCGTGTCGTAACGTGTTGATTTACTTCAACAAAAAACTTCAGGATCGGGCGTTCGGACTGTTTCACGAGTCGTTGTGCCACCGCGGTTTCCTGGTGTTGGGCAGTAAGGAAACGCCGGACTTCTCGGCGTTCGGCAAGCAGTTCGAGCCATTGGTCAAACAAGAACGGATCTACCGCAAATCATGAACCACGCACCCGGTTTGCCGACCGTAGAGGCTATCGTGATTGGTGCTTCGGCCGGCGGCGTCGAGGCGTTGTTGAACATCCTGGGCCCACTGCGCCCAGGCTTTGTGCTGCCGATCATCGTGGTGCTGCACTTGCCCGAAGAGCGCCGCAGCCATTTGGCCGAGGTGTTTTCCCGACGGGTTTCGCTGCCGGTACTCGAAGCGTACGACAAGACTCCGGTCGAGGCGGGCACGCTGTATTTCGCCGGCCCCGGTTATCACTTGTCGGTGGAGCATGACCGCAGTTTTTCGTTGAGCCTGGAAGATCGCGTGCACCATTCGCGGCCCTCGATCGATTACCTGTTCGAGTCGGCCGCTGATGTTTACGGCCCGGCACTGGCCGCGGTGCTGCTGACCGGCGCCAATCGCGACGGTGCGAGCGGCTTGGCGCAGGTCAAGGTGCGTGGCGGCCTGACGGTGGTGCAAGATCCCGAAGAGGCCCAGGTGGCGACGATGCCGCGGGCGGCGCTGGCCTTGCACCAGCCGGACTACATACTTCCCATACACGGCATCGGCCGTTTGATTGTCGAGCTGGAACAAATCGCATGTTAAGTAATATTCAAGCCAAGCTGCTGATCGTCGACGATTTGCCGGAGAACCTGTTGGCCCTTGAAGCGCTGATCAAGCGCGAAGACCGCACGGTCTACAAGGCGCTGTCGGCGGACGAAGCCTTGTCGCTGTTGCTGCAACACGAGTTCGCCATGGCCATTCTCGACGTGCAGATGCCGGGCATGAATGGCTTCGAGCTGGCCGAGCTGATGCGCGGCACGGAGAAAACCAAGAACATCCCGATTGTTTTCGTCAGCGCCGCCGGTCGCGAGCTCAATTACGCGTTCAAGGGCTACGAAAGCGGCGCCGTCGACTTCCTGCACAAGCCGCTGGATATCCACGCGGTCAAAAGCAAGGTCAACGTGTTCGTCGATTTGTATCGCCAGAGCAAAGCGATGAAGCAACAGGTCGAAGCCCTGGAGCAGAGCCGCCGCGAGCAGGAAGCGTTGCTCAAGCAGTTGCAGAACACCCAGAACGAACTGGAGCAAGCGGTGCGTATGCGTGATGACTTCATGTCGATCGTCGCTCACGAAGTGCGCACGCCGCTCAATGGCCTGATCCTTGAAACCCAGTTGCGCAAGATGCACCTGGCCCGGGATAACGCCGCAGCGTTTACCCTCGACAAGATGCACGCAATGGTCGACCGCGACGAGCGCCAGATCAAAAGCCTGATCCGTCTGATCGAGGACATGCTCGACGTGTCGCGGATTCGCACCGGCAAGCTGTCGATCCGACCGAGTCGTTTTGATCTGGTGAAGCTCGTCGATAACTTGCTGCAAAACTTCGCGCCGCAAGTCGATGCCGCCGAATCGTCCGTGGTGTTCACCGCCGAGGGCGCGGTGGAAGGCCATTGGGATGAGTTCCGCATCGAGCAAGTGATCTCCAATCTGCTGACCAACGCCCTGCGCTACGGCGGCAAGGGCCAGATCGACGTGCGCGTGTATTGCCACGGCAGCGAGGCGCGGGTCGAGGTTCAGGACCGTGGCATCGGCATCAGCGAAGAAAACCAGAAGCGTATTTTCCTGCAGTTCGAGCGGGTTTCAGCCAAGACGGTGGTAGCTGGATTGGGGCTCGGATTGTTTATTTCAGAACAAATCGTAGCCGCCCATGGCGGATCCATCGTCGTCGAGAGCAAGATCAACGAAGGCGCCTTATTTCGCGTTTGTCTGCCGCTGTAGGAAAACAGCCAGATAAACGCAACCTCTGAACGGCCCCACGGTCGTATCAGCAGCTATTGACCGAACAAAGGCTTCCCATGAGTGAAGATGCGCAAGATGTAGTACTCATTGTCGAGGACGATCCCTCGATTTTGATGGTGTTGTCTGCCTATCTGTCGGGTGAGGGTTACCGGGTGTTGCAAGCCGAAAACGGTGAGCAGGCCTTCGAGATCCTTGCCAGCAAACCCCACCTGGACATGATGATTACCGACTTCCGCCTGCCCGGTGGAATCTCTGGCGTGCAAATCGCCGAGCCTGCGGTGAAACTTCGACCGGAACTCAAAGTGATCTTCATCAGCGGTTATCCGCAGGAAATCCGCGAAACCGACAGCCCGATCACGCGCAAGGCGCCGATTCTGGGCAAGCCGTTTGATCTGGATGTGTTGCAGGAATTGATGCAGGACATGTTGTCCTGAAGGTTGGCTCAACTGGGTGGCGAAGTCGCTTTTAAAGCAGCCTTCGCCAGCAAGCTGTGTGCCTATGGCGGCTTTTTGCGTTCTGTAGGTGCGAGGCTTGCCCGCGCAAGCTTCTTTGAGTGGTTACTGCCGGCATCCTTCGCCGGCATATTCTTCAGATCCGGATCATCTCGCGCACCTTGGCGGTCAGCAGATCGAAGGTGAACGGCTTGGTGATCAGCTGCATGCCCGGGTCGAGGAAACCACCGCGCACTGCCGCGTGCTCGGCATATCCGGTAATGAACAACACTTTGAGGTCGGGACGATATTGCCGACCGATCTCCGCCAGTTGCCGGCCATTCATGCCCGGTAGTCCGACGTCGCTGATCAGCAGATCAATGCGCTGGTCGGAATCAAGGATCGGCACCGCACTGTCGGCATCACCCGCCTCGACAAACGCGTAGCCCAGCTCACTGAGCACGGCGCTGACCAACACCCGAACCGCCGGATCGTCTTCGACAATCAGCACTGTTTCGCCATCGAGCGCGTAAGGCGCTTGCTCGATATTAACCAGCGCGTCCTGCACCAGATCATTGATATTGCGCGGCAGGTACAGGTTGACCGTGGTGCCTTTGCCGACTTCACTTTCGATCGTTACATGGCCGCGCGACTGCTTGCTGAAACCGTAAATCATCGACAACCCAAGCCCGGTGCCCTGGCCAATCGGTTTAGTCGTGAAAAACGGATCGAACGCGCGGCTGATGGTGCTTTGCGGCATCCCGCAACCGGTGTCGGTGACGCTCAACACCACGTAATCGCCCGGTTGCAAATTGCCGTGGGTTTCGGTGAAAGCCGCGTCGAGATGCTGGTTGAAGGTTTTCACCGTCAACTTGCCGCCGTCGGGCATTGCATCGCGGGCATTCAACACCAGGTTGAGCAGGGCGCTCTCCAATTGATTCGGATCCGCCTCGGCGACCCAGAGCTTTTCGTTCAGCTGCATGTCGAGCTGAATGGTTTCGTTGATGCTGCGCTGCAGCAGCTCTCCCATGGAGGTGACCAGGGCGTTCATTTCGACCGGCTTGGAGTCCAGCGACTGGCGGCGCGAGAAGGCCAGCAAGCGGTGAGTCAAACCCGCCGCACGGTTGGCCGAGGTCACGCCCAGATCGATCAAGCCATCCAGATCTTCAGTACGGCCACGCGCCAAGCGTCGGCGCAGCAACTCAAGGCTGCCGATGATGCCGGTGAGCATGTTGTTGAAGTCGTGGGCGATGCCGCCGGTCAATTGACCGACCGCTTCCATTTTCTGCGATTGGCGCAACGCTTCTTCGTTATGCCGCAGCTGCGCGGTGCGTTCCTCGACTTGCTGCTCGAGGGTTTCGAGGGTGATTTGCAGTCGCTGTTCGCTTTGACTGAGGTCGATCAACCGGTCCCTGGCTTCGTATTGTCGTCGACGCCCGCGCAACGCGGTGGTTACCAGACTGATCAGGGTCACCGGGTGAAAAGGGCGTTCGAGGAAGGTGACGTTGCCCAGTTGCGGGCCAAGCCGCGACGCCGGATTCTGCTCCGGCCCGCCGTGGTGGGTGAGCAATACAATCGGCAGGTCGGACCATGCCGGTTGTTGATCGATCAATTGCAACAAGCGCTCGAGATCAGCGCCGAGCAATGCTTCGGAAGAAATCAGCAGCATCCCGGCGCCGTCTTCCAGTTCCGCGCACAAGTCCGCGAGATCGCGGGCGATAACGCCCGAGAATCTAGCTTCGTTGAGCATCATCAGCGCAATCTGGCTGTCGCGCCCCAGCGGCGCGAGGATGATCGCGCGCTCGGACGTCGCGGCCATGACCGTCACAGGTTGTCGTCCGCAAGCAACGGTTTGTTCGCGCCCATGTAGGTCGGTACGCCGCGCAATACGCCCTGGAAGGCGTCAAGCGGTTCGCCGATGGTCATGCCTTTGCCGCTGATCTGATATTCGCGGATGGTTGATTCGTGGCTGCCGGTACGTTTCTTGATGATCGAAATCGCCCGGCGCACTTTGCCCAAAGCCTCGAAATAACGCAGCAGAATCACCGTGTCGGCCAGGTACGTGATGTCGACCGGTGCCTGCATGTCGCCGACCAGACCGTGCTGCGCAACGGTCATGAATGTCGCGGCGCCTTTGCGGTTGAGGTACAGCAACAGTTCGTGCATGTGCAGGACCAGCGCGTTCTCTTCCGGCATCGCCGCTTGATAGCCGTTGATGCTGTCGATCACCACAGTCTTGATGTCGAGCTGATCGACGCAGCGACGTACCCGGTGCGAAAACTCGCCGGGCGATAATTCGGCAGCGTCGACTTGTTCAATCAGCAAGTTGCCAGTGTTTTGCAGCGCCAGCAGGTCGATGCCCATGTTGTTCATGCGCTCGAACAGCAAGCCCAATTCTTCATCGAAGATAAACAACGCGGCTTTTTCACCACGGGCCACGGCAGCGGCGGCGAAGATCATCGAGATCAGCGATTTACCGGTACCGGCAGGGCCGAGGATCAGCGTGCTGGAGCCGGTTTCGATACCGCCGCCCAGCAACGCGTCCATTTCCCTGATGCCGCTGGACATCTGGGTGCGCATGTATTTGCCACGATGCTCGGCCGCCACCAGGCGCGGGAACACGTGGACGCCGTCGCCCATGATGGTGAAGTCGTGGAAACCGCCGCGGTATTTCTGGCCGCGATATTTGACGATGCGGATCCGCCGGCGTTCAGCGCCGTAGTTTGGCGTCAACTCTTCCAGGCGCACCACGCCGTGCGCAACGCTGTGCACGGTTTTGTCGAGGGATTCGGTGGTCAAGTCATCAAGCAGCAGGACGGTGGCGTCGTAGCGCACAAAGTAATGCTTGATGGCGAGGATCTGCCGGCGATAGCGCAACGAGCTTTGCGCCAGCAAGCGAATTTCAGAAAGGCTGTCGAGGACCACGCGGGTGGGTTTGACCCGTTCGACCACTTCGAAAATCTGCTTGGTGGCTTCACCCAGCTCAAGGTCCGAGGAATACAGCAGGCTTTGCTGGTGCTCGGCGTTGAGTAGGCTTTCGGGTGGGGTCAACTCGAATATGTGGATGTTCTCATCCAGTTCCCAACCGTGCGACAACGCGCCTTGGCGTAGTTCGCGTTCGGTCTCAGACAAGGTGATATACAACGAGCGCTCGCCGGCGCGGGATCCGGCAAGGAGAAAATGCAATGCGACGGTGGTTTTGCCGGTTCCGGGCTCTCCCTCCAGCAAAAATACGTGTCCGCGTGACAATCCACCGGCCAGGATGTCATCCAGACCTTCAATGCCGGTGGCGGCTTTTGCACTGAACAACTCGTTAGATGTTGACAAAAAATGCCCTCTCATGACTAGGGGAAGCGAGGCAGCAGGCCTGAAGTGCCTGAATTGACTGCCTGATCACTTGACCTTTTGCCGGGACGACGGTTCAACCTTTTTTCATCCGAGCCATCGAATTGCCATTGACGGCAATCTCTTACATCTTTAGCTCTCTTACTTTTACAGGCCTTGTTGCAGCGCCGGATCGTCCGGGTTGAGCTGCTCGAGTTGCGCCAACAGAATCTGCACGTTCTGCAACTGGCCGCTTTCCTTCCAATAGTTGATCAACAACACCCGCGCCTTGCGGTCGGCAGGGTGACGCTGGACGATTTCCTGAAGCTGTTTCTGCGCCGCTTCCAACTCGTCTTCGCCGTGCAACGTAGTCGCCAGGTCATAGCGATAATCCTTGTTGTCCGGCTCCAGCTCGACTGCTTTGGAGAGCCCGAGCACGGCAAATTCGCTTTGCCCGTGATGCAGCAACCAGAGCCCGAGCGCGTGTTGCAGATAGGCGGAATCAGGCTGCGCTTGCAGTTGCCTGGCGAGTAATTGGCGGGCGGCATCGCTCTGGCCTTGCTTGTCCAACACTTCGATTTGCATCACCAGCGCCGGCAAATTGCCCCCATCGAGCTGCAACGTGCGCTCCAACGCCTGTTGCGCCTCTTTCAATTCGGCGTTGTGCAGGTGCAAGCGGGCCAATTGGTAGTGGGTATTGGCGCTTTCAGGTTGGCTTTTGAGCTCGCGCTCCCAAGCATCGATTGCTTGCTGCAACGGCCCGAAATACAAACCGAGGTCATCCGGGGACAAACCCAGCAGCGCGTTGACGGCTGCCAGGCGCACGGTTTGATCATCGTCATCGAGCAGCGGCCCCAGCAACAAACTGCGTTGCCGACTAGGCACCAGCCCGACGACACTTTTGATCGCGGCAACGCGCACGTCCGCCGACTCGTTTTGCAGATCGGCGTCCGCCAGTTTCAGCGCTTGCGGGCTCGGGTAGTTCGGCAGTTCGACCAACAGCCAGATCCGCCGTTTGGCCGACAGGTCCGGCCGGTTCAGTTGCTGATACAGCACCCGCGCCGCGCCCGGTTGGCCGGTACGCGCCTGGGTCAGCGCTTCGCTGTAACCGTGTTTGATCGCGGCCGGCAAGGTCGGCACGGTGCTGCGCTGGAAAAACCAGATGAGCAAAATGGCAAACAGCACGCAGAGGCTGATGATCAGATAGCGGCGGGACTTGGGCATGCAGGAATCCGGGGGCTGACGAGTTTTTGCAAAAGACGTCAGCTTCGGTCAGGCGCGGCGTCGAGTCAAACCCTGGCTCAGTTAAGGACGAATTGAACCTGGCTCAAGCTGACCAGTCGCGATTCCAGTTGGGTGTAGCGCCAGTCGCTGATGCGGCACAGCTCGGCGAGTTCCGAGCAGCGCGCGCCGATCCGTTGCAGCAGCGCGTCGGGGATGTTCGGGTGCTGAGCATCAATCGTGCGGAAACTCGTGAAGATCGACAGTGACAAACCCAACAGGGTGAACGGCGTGGCGTTGACCTTGGAGAAATACGCCGGGTGCCAGGTTTCGACCAGCACGATCACCGAGGCGAGCAATGTCACCAACAGGCTGCGCAAGGCAATGCGCTTGGCGATTGAACCCTTGAGGGAAAACAGGATGCCGATCAGGTTCGGCTTGGGACGTACGATCATTGGGCGGGGATACCAAGTGAAGCTCGCGCAGCGGTTCAAGCCTAGGAGTGCGGCGAGTTCCTGTCCAATCGCTATGGCTGACGGGTCAATCGAGCGGATCTATCGAGAAGGTATGACTGATCAGCGAATTTGCCTACAATCGCCGTCGAATTTGTAACCTGTCCAGGTCCGGAAGCAGTGACTACGCTTGCTGGAGATGACTCAAAGAGCGGCGCCCATGCAACCCTTTCTGCAATATTTCAAGATGCTGCTCAATCCTGGCCAAGGGGGATTGCTGTTTGCCTTGAGAACCATCATCGCTGCGCTGTTGACCTTGTACCTGGCGTTCCTCTTCGATCTTGACCAGCCGAAATGGTCGATCATGGCGGTGGTAATCGTCAGCCAGCCATTGGGCGGCATGGCGTTGGCGCGCAGTTTTGGTCAGGTCATCGGCACCACGATGGGCGCGGTGGTCGCGGTGATCATCATGGCAATTTTTCCGCAGGCGCCGGTGCCGTTCATTATTACCTTGGCGTTGTGGCTGGCGCTGTGCACCGCTGGCGGCACCTTGTTGCGCTACACCAGTTCCCAGGCGTTTGTGCTAAGCGGCTACACCGCAGTAGTGGTGGGGCTGTTGGCGGTGCCCGATCAGGACGGCACTTTTCTGTTGGCCGTCACCCGCGTCACCGAAACCCTGTTGGCGGTCGCGTGCGTGTGTGTGGTCAGCCTGCTGACTGCACGCCCGGAAACCGTGGCGCGCAATTACTTCGCCAAGGTCGATCAGGTCATCAAGCTCCTCGCGACCCACGCCGCCGCAGTGATTCGCACCGAAGAAAGCGAAGCCGATTTCCATCGTCGGCAGATGCAGTTACTCGGCGAGATCAGCGCGCTTGAAGGCCTGCGCCGACATTTGTACTTCGACGCGCCGCGTTTGCGCAGCGCCAACGGCCTGGTGCAATTGCTCGGCAATCAATTGGTGTTGCTGACTTCACGGTTGACCGCGCTGCGCCATCAACGCGAGCTGCTGGCCGAGCGCTGGCAGGGCGATTTGCCGGAAGAGATTGAACTGCTGCGCGCCGAAGAATTGATCTTTCTGGACGAGTTGGCCACTCAGGGCCGCTCGTTATCGCCCGAATCCCGTAAGCGCTTTGTAGCGTTGCAGCGGCGCTTCGATAACCAAGCCTATAAAGCCGAGCAACTCACTGAAACCATGTCCGCGACGTTGCGCTCGCTGGTTTGGGCGTTGCGCTGGGAACAGGCGCGGCTGCTGCAGCAACTGGAACAGATCCTCGAACTGAGTGACGCGATTCAGGACGGACGTGAAGCAAGTTGCGTGTTTCGCGGCCAGGAAAACCCGCTGCACCTGGACTTCACACTGGCAACGATGAACGCCGTTCGCGCCTTCACCGCGCTGGTGGTCGCCGGGCTGATCTGGATCGAAACCGGCTGGGACGGCGCGCGGGGCGGGATGATTCTGGTGGGCATTCTTTGCTCGCTGATGGCGACGTTCCCGCGCCCATTGCTGGCCGCACAAAGTTACGCGCGGGGTCTGGCGCTGGCGCTGGTCGCTTCGGCGTTTTATTTGTTCATGCTGGTGCCGATGGTCAGTGACTTCGAGCTGTTGGCATTGCTGCTGGTGCCGTTGCTGTATGCGGTCGCGATAGGCCTGACCACCCCAGCCACCACCGGCACAGGGATCGGCCTCGGATTGTCGACGTTCCTGTTGCTGGGGCCGCAGAACACCGGCATCGGCCAGAACACCGCGATTCAGTGGTTCGAGTTTGCCGGCGCCTATATCAGCGCGACCGTGCTGGCCTTGAGCGTCTACGCGTTGATCTTCCCGTTCCGCCCGGTGTTGCGCATGCGCCGCTTGTTCAACGAGAACTGCGAGCAAGTGCACGCCTTGCTGAAAACGGCGCCCACGGATGAACAGCAATTCGCCTTCGAAAGTCGCATGGTCGATCGTCTGACTATGATGCTCGGGCTGCTGCCGGCGATTGAAGATCGTCAATCCAGAGAACTGTTCGAGGTCGGGCTCGGTTGCATGGCGCTGGGCGTAGCGCTGAATCAGCTTCGGCAACAGGGTCAGGACAACAGCTTGCTCAGTAATGACCAGCAAAACCGCTTGCTCTCTGCGGTGCGCGAAACCGGAAGATTGATTGCCAGGCGAACCGGTATCGACGTCGAGCAATTGCTCTCGCGCTTGCGCACCTTGGGCGATGAACTGGATGACCTGCACCTGGATGTGCACGAACACTTGTGGTCAGTGTTCCGTATGCGTGTATCGCTTTTGATCGTGGTGGCGTTCCTGCAGCGTTATCGCGACTACTTTGAAACTGCCGACCCTGAAGGAGTACCGGCTCTTGCCCATTGATCTGGAAATTGGCGGCGTCTATATCCCGCCGATCGCCCAGGCCCTGCTGTTGGCCTTGCCGATTTTTTTGCTGCTGGACTGGATACTCAGGCGCTTGGGCGTGCTGCGTTTTGTCTGGCATGAAGCGCTGTTCGAAGGCGCGTTGTACGCCTGCGTGTGCGCCTCGTTGATTCTGGTTATGGGAGCTTGAAACCTTGAAGAAATACCTTCCCCGACTCGCGACGCTTTTGCTGGTGTTGCTGGCGTTCATTCTTGGCTGGTTCGCCTGGGAGCATTACACCCGCGCGCCGTGGACCCGCGATGCCCGGGTGCGCGCGGACGTGGTGACGTTGTCGGCGGATGTCGCCGGGCGCATCGTCAACCTTGCCGTGCGCGACAACCAACATGTGCAGAAAGGCCAGTTGTTGCTGGAAATCGATCCGGCCAGTTACCGATTGGCGGTGGAGCGGGCGAAACGCGTGGTGGAAGTCTCGAAAGCCACGCTGGGGCAATCCCAGGCTTCTATCGTCTCCAGCGAAGCGACACTCAAGCAGCGGCAAAGCGAAGAAAAACGCCGGCGCACGCTCAAGCAAGGTTTCGCGATCTCGGGTGAAGAGTGGGAAAAATCCAGCACTGAAGTGGCGGTGGCTCAGGCTGAGTTGTTGCGCAATCAGGCCAATCTCGGGCTGGCGCAGGCCAACGTACAAGAGGCGATTGCCGCTTTAGCGCAAGCGGAACTGGACCTGCAGCGAACCCGTGTCGAAGCGCCGGTCAGTGGTTATGTCACCAATCTGTTGACCCGCGAAGGCGATTACGCCACGGCGGGCGGCGCGCTGTTGGCGCTGGTGGACAGCGACAGCTTCTACGTCAGCGGCTACTTCGAAGAAACCAAGTTGCCGCGAATCGAGGAGGGCGACCGGGTACACATCGAGTTGATGAGCGGCGAACGTTTCGGCGGCACCGTGCAAAGCATCGCGTTCGCCATCAGCGACCGCGAAAACGCCCCCGGCGGGCGCTTGCTGGCCAACATCAATCCGAGCTACACCTGGGTCAAACTGGCGCAACGAGTGCCGGTGCGGATCCAGATTGACGCGGATTACGCCGCGAAAAACCGCCTGCGAGCCGGGACCACAGCGACGGTGACAGTCCAGGAAAACCGCAATCGCGATGAACACCGCTAACCCCGCTTGATGCGCGCTTTGGTGGCGAGGGGGCTCGCCCCCGTTGGGGCGGCGAAGCGCCCCAAAACCTGCAATCGAGTTCTGTCAGGCATACCGCGTGCACTGATTGACGACTGCTGCGCAGTCGGACGGGGGCAAGCCCCCTCGCCACAGGGTGTCTCTTACAGGGAGACAGGTATTGCGTTTCCAGCAGGCAAAAAAAAGCCCCGCGACCGAATGATACGCGGGGCCAAAAAGTTGGTTGGTTGCGGCCAACCAAAGGAGCTCTTTAAAAAACCAATTACTTGCTGGCGATCGTCTCCGGCTGCCAGCCGCCACCGAGCGCTTTGTAGATCGCGACAATGCCGCGATACAAATCGACTTCGGCCTGCGCCTGAGAATCCTCTGCGGCCAGACGTTCACGCTGAGCGTCGAGCAGCACGAGGAAGTCCGCCGTGCCTTCGCGATAGCGAATCTGTGCCAGGTCGGCAGCGGCGCGGCTGGACTCGCTCTGACGGATCAGCGAAATCAGCCGTTGCTGGCGTTTGCCGTAATCGCTGAAGGCGTTTTCCGATTCTTCCAGCGCCAGCAGCACTTGCTGCTCGTAGGTCGCCAAGGCGCCTTCGGCATCCGCGTCGGCCCCGCGCAAACGGGCGCGCACGCTGCCGAGGTCAAACGCTGCCCACGTGATGCTTGGGCCTAGCGCCCAGGCATTGGCGGCCGAAGAGCCGATCTGCGAACCGCGCCCGGCGGTGAATCCAAGGAAGCCGCTGAGGCTGACCCGTGGGAACAGATCAGCCTTGGCCACGCCGATACGGGCGGTGGCGGAAGCCAATTGGCGTTCGGCGCTGAGGATATCCGGGCGCCGTTGCAGCAGCTCACCCGGATCGCCGATCGGCAGAGCCTTGGCAATCGCCGGCAAATCTTTCGGGCTCAGGTCGACGCTGAGCTTGTCCGGCCGTTCACCCAGCAGGGTGGCGATGCGGTTTTTCTGCCGAACCTGTTCAGCCTGCAATTGCGGCACGCTGGCTTCGACGGAGGCCAGACGAGCATCGGCGCGGACCACGTCGAGCTGATCGCCGACGCCGGCATCACGCAGGCTGACGGTGATCTTGCTCGATTCCTGCTGGTTGTTCAGGTTGGCCAGGGCGATTTTTTCGCGCAGTTGCGCACCGCGCAGTTGACCGTAGGCGTCCACCAGTTCGGCGATCATGCTGACTTGCAGTTGATACAGGTCAGCCTCGGCCGCTTGTTGCTCGGCTTCGCTGGATTCCAGATTGCGCTGGATGCGCCCGAACAGGTCCAGTTCCCACGCCATGTCGAGGCCCAGGTCGTAGCGTTCGCTATTGACCCGTTTGGTCGTTTGGCCAGGGATTTGCCCCTTGCCCAAATCACTGCTGGCACGGCTGGTGATGGTTGGCATCGCGTCGTTGCTGGCGTCATCACGAATCGCTCGTGCGGCTTTCCAGCGAGCGAAAGCCACACGCAGATCACGGTTGCCTTGCAGCGATTGCATGACCAACTGGTTCAGCGTCGGGTCTTCAAACTGCTGCCACCAGATGCCTTCGAAACGCGAGCGGTCATAGTTCTTCTGACCGCTGGCGCCATCGGTGGCGGCCGTGATGTTGGCCGGCTCCGTGGCTGGGGTTTTATAGTCCGGGCCGACGGCACAGGCGCTCAGCGCCAGTACCAGCAAGCTCGGCAGGAAGACTTTCAGGCTCATTGATGCGACTCCAGTGGCTTTTCAAGTGTCAGCGCCTTGGCCGCTTTGCGCGCTTCGCTGCGCTCGACAAAGTTGCGAATCAGTACGTAGAACACTGGCGTCAGCAACAGCCCGAAGAAGGTCACCCCGAGCATCCCGGAGAACACCGCCACACCCATGGCGTGACGCATTTCGGCACCGGCACCGCTGGAAAGGACCAGTGGCACAACACCCATGATGAACGCGAAGGAAGTCATCAGAATTGGCCGCAGACGCAAGCGGCACGCTTCCAGCACCGCAGCGAGCGGGCCGAGTCCTTCTTCCTGTTTATCCTTGGCAAACTCGACGATCAGAATCGCGTTCTTACAGGCAAGTCCGACCAGTACGATCAAGCCGATCTGGGTAAAGATGTTGTTGTCGCCGCCCGAGGCAATCACCCCGACAATCGCCGAAAGCAAGGTCATCGGCACGATCAGGATCACCGCCAGTGGCAGGCTCCAGCTCTCGTACTGCGCCGCGAGTACCAGGAACGCCAGCAATACGCAGAGCGGAAACACGAACAACGCGGTGTTGCCGGACAGAATCTGCTGGTAGGTCAGGTCGGTCCATTCGTAAGTCATGCCGTTCGGAAGTTCTTCCTTGAGCAGTTTCTCGATGGCTTTTTCCGCTTGGCCCGAGCTGTAGCCTGGCGCCGCTGCACCGTTGATTTCAGCGGTGATAAAGCCGTTGTAGTGCATCACGCGGTCCGGGCCCGAGGTGTCGCTGACCTTGATGAAGGTCGCCAGCGGGATCATCTCGCCTTTGTTGTTACGCACTTTCAGTTGACCGATCTGGTCCGGCTCGAGACGGAACTGCTGCTCAGCCTGAACGTTGACCTGATAAGTGCGACCGAAACGGTTGAAGTCGTTGGCATACAGCGAACCCAGGTAGATCTGCAGGGTGTCGAAGATGTCGCTGACCGCCACGCCGTGAGTCTTGGCTTTTTCCCGGTCGATAGCCGCATCGACCTGCGGCACGTTCACGGTGTAACTGGTGAACAGCGCGGCCAGTTCCGGCACGTTATGGCTCTTGTTGATGATGTTCATGGTTTCTTTGTACAGCTCGTCGTAGCCCAGGTTGCCCCGATCCTCGATCTGCAGACGGAAACCACCAATGGTGCCCAGGCCTTGTACCGGCGGCGGCGGGAAGATCGCCATGTAGGCTTCTTCGATGCCGGCGAATTTGCCGTTCAAAGCTCCGGCAATCGCACCGGCCGACATGCTGGCGTCTTTACGTTCGTCGAATGGCTTGAGTGTCACAAACACGATGCCGGCGTTCGGACTGTTGGTGAAACCGTTGATCGACAGGCCCGGGAAAGCCACCGCACTTTCCACACCCGGCTGCTTCAGCGCGAGGTCGGACATGCGTTTGATCACGCTTTCGGTACGGTCAAGGCTCGAGGCGTCCGGCAACTGCGCGAAAGCCACCAGGTATTGCTTGTCCTGGCCAGGTACAAAACCGGTCGGCGTGTTGGCGAAACCGAAGAAGGTCAGCACCATCAGCCCGGCATAAACGATCAGGGCGATACCGCTGCTGCGGATGACCCGAGCAACCGTGCCGACATATCCATGACTGGCCTTTTCGAAGAAGCGGTTGAACGGACGGAACAACCAGCCACCGAAGAGCTTGTCCAGCACCTTGGAGAAACGGTCTTTCGGCGCGTCGTGGCTTTTCAGCAACACAGCGGCCAGCGCTGGCGACAGGGTCAGCGAGTTGAACGCCGAGATCACCGTCGAAATCGCAATGGTCAACGCAAACTGTTTATAGAACTGCCCGGTCAACCCGGAGATGAACGCCGCCGGGATAAACACCGCACACAGCACCAGTGCCGTGGCGACAATCGGGCCGGTTACTTCACGCATCGCCCGTTTGGTCGCTTCGACCGGGGTGAGTCCGAGTTCGATGTTTCGCTCGACGTTCTCCACTACCACGATGGCGTCGTCGACCACGATACCGATAGCCAGCACTAATCCGAACAATGACAGGGCGTTCAGCGAGAAGCCGAACAGGTGCATCACCGCAAATGTACCGATCAACGAAACCGGGACCGCCACCAATGGAATGATCGAGGCGCGCCAGGTTTGCAGGAACAGGATGACGACCAGAACCACCAGAATCAGTGCTTCGAACAGCGTGTGAACCACTGCCTCGATGGAGCCGCGCACGAAGATCGTCGGGTCATAGACGATGCTGAAGTCCATGCCTTGCGGGAAGTTCTTCTTCAGCTCGGCCATTTTCTCCCGCACGTCGTTAGAGATCTGGATCGCGTTGGAGCCCGGCCGCTGGAAGATCGGGATCGCCACCGCCGGTTGGTTGTTCAGCAACGAACGCAGGGCGTATTGGCTGGAGCCGAGTTCGACCCGTGCAATGTCTTTCAGGCGAGTGATTTCACCGTCGTCGCCGGAGCGAATGATGATGTTTTCAAACTCTTCCTCGGAGACCAGACGCCCCTGAGTGTTGACCGACAATTGGAAACTGGTGGCGTTTGGCGCAGGCGGCGCGCCCAGGGCACCGGCAGCAACCTGACGGTTCTGCTCACGAATCGCGGTCACCACATCGGTCGCGGTCAGGTTACGCGAGGCGGTTTTGTTCGGATCGAGCCAGACCCGCAGCGAGTAATCGCCCATGCCGAACAACTGCACATCACCGACACCGCCGAGACGCGCCAACTCATCCTTGATGTTCAGCAAGGCATAGTTGGACAGGTAGAGCATGTCGTAGCGCTGATCCGGCGAGGTCAAGTGGACCACCATGGTCAGGTCCGGAGAAGCCTTGTCCACGGTGATACCGATGCGTGTCACTTCTTCGGGAAGTTTCGGCTCGGTGCGGGTTACGCGGTTCTGCACTTGCACCTGCGCGTTGTCCAGGTCAGTGCCCAGCGCGAAAGTGATAGTCAGGGTGATTTTGCCGTCGGCGGTCGACTGCGAGGACATGTACAGCATGTTCTCGACGCCGGTAATGGCTTGCTCCAGCGGAGCGGCCACGGTTTCGCCGATGACTTTAGGGTTGGCACCCGGGAAGTTGGCGCGGACCACAACGGTCGGCGGCACCACTTCCGGGTATTCGCTGATCGGCAACTGGAACAGCGAGATGGCACCGGCGATCAGGATCAGCAGCGAAAGTACCGCTGCGAAGATCGGCCGGGAAATGAAGAATTGGGAAAAATTCATCGGAGTTGTCGTCCCTTAACCGCGTGGAGTCGCGGCAGCCACTTTCACAACCGAACCCGGCGCAACCTTGGCAGGTGCGACTTGGGGCAGGTTGCTGGCTTCCAGCGCTTGTCGTTGTTGAGCCAATGCGGCGAGGGTTTCCTTGGTGGCCATCGGGATCACTTCAGGCGTGACCGGCGACCCCGGGCGAACCCGCTGCAAACCCTTGACGATGACGGTGTCGTCCTTGTTCAGGCCGCTGCGCACGATGCGCAAGCCTTCGATCTTCGGACCCAGCTCGACCGAGCGGTAAACCGTCTTGTTGTCCGCATCCATCACCAGCACGAACTTCTTGCCGAGGTCGGTGCCGACCGCTTCGTCATTGATCAACACGGCGGAGTAGGTGCCGCTGCCAACCAGTTTCAGGCGCGCATAAAGGCCCGGGGTGTAGGCGCCATCGGTGTTGTCGAAGACCGCGCGACCGCGAATGGTGCCGGTTTTCGGATTGACCTGGTTGTCGACGAAGTTCATCACGCCTTGGTGCGGGTTGCCGTCTTCGTTGGACAGGCCGAGGTAAACCGGGGTGGTCGCGCCGCGTTTACCCTGACGGGCGAGTTGGGTGTATTTGAGGAATACACGCTCGTCGGCGTCGAAGTAGGCGTAGACCTTGTCGGTGGAAACGACGCTGGTCAGCGCGGTGGTGTCGGCGGTGACCAGGTTGCCGGCGGTGATTTCCGCACGGCTGACGCGACCGCTGATAGGCGAAGTGACGCGGGTGAAGCTGAGGTTCAGTTTGGCCAGATCCAGTTGCGCCTGCAGGGCGCCGACGGCAGCGCGGGCTTCTTGCGAAGCGCTGGTGCGCGAATCGGCCAGTTCCGCGGAAATCGCGTTGCTGGTGCGCAGGCGTTCACCGCGCTGGGCTTCGTTTTCGCTGCGATTGGCGTTGGCGCGGGCCTGAGCAACCAGTGCTTCGAGGCGGCGGACCTCGGCCTGGAACGGACGAGGGTCAATCTGGAACAGTACGTCACCTTTCTTGACCAGTGCGCCTTCAGTGAAGGCCACTTCATCGATCTGGCCGGAAACCCGTGGGCGGATTTCGACGGTTTCCGGTGCTTCGAGACGCCCGGTGAACTCGTCCCACTCGTTGACCGGTTGCTCCAGCACCTTGGCCACGCTGACCTTGGCAGCGGGTGGTGCGGCGGCAGTCTCAGGTGTCTTGCCGCAAGCGCTCATCGCCAGTACGGCCAATAAGGCCAACGGGAAGCGCAAATGTTTGAGTGACTGTTCCATGGATGCATCCGCCAATGTATTGAGATGGGCGGATGATGCTCGGCGATGTTGTATCGCACGAATCGAATGAGGCAAAGGTAACTATCATTCGGAATGATATAAGCGGGGCGAAAGCCCTCTAGCATGCGCCTTTCGTTAGGGTGCTATCAATTGGACTGATAGTAATAGTGTGTTGCTTGATGCGCAAAAGTAGAAGTATCTGATCAATCGGTCAACTGCACTGACAAAGAGACGGCCATTGCGGCCGTCTCGATCAGCGTCTCACGACACTAACTTCAGTTGATCCCTTTAGGGTTCGGACCGAAGCGGTTGACACCCGGCTGGCTGTCTTGCGCCAGGAACACGATGTTGACGATTGGCAACAAGATCCACCAGCCGCTGCGATCGGTGTCGTGCATGCGGCGGATAGCAGCTGCAAGACCCGGCAGGAACACTGCGAGGCTGTATATGTTCGAAAAGATACCCGGTGTCTGCAGCAATGCATCGAGAACGATGAACGCGATGGAGATGCCAAGGTTGATCAGAATGAACATCCAGTATTCGCGACGGCTTGCGCGGCCATTGAACACTGCATATTTTTTCAGCACTTCAATATAAGGGTTGCCTTGCGCACCGGCGTTCGGCGCGGTGAAAGCTTGCTTGCTCAGTTGCGGCGCGCCACATTGCGGACAGGCCGCCGCAGTGCTGTGAATTTCCTTGGCACAACCACTACAAAAAACCATGCTCATATTTTTTCCCTAAAATTAGTTTATCGATAGTCCAATGAAAGTTAGCGTCGCAATCGCCGACAAGATCACGCCGGCGATAGCGAGGTTATTTCCTGGTTTTTTCTGGTTGATGCTGATGATCCCGCAAATAAGTCCGGCGACGGAAAAGGTAGCCAGTCCGGTAGCGGTCTCGGTATCCCATGCGGAATCATCAAACAGGCAGAGTACGCAAAGCACGCCCAATATCAGCGAGACAATTGCCAGCCACGCAGAACCGCCAACACTAGTTGCCGCGGCGGCAAATGGTTGGATGGCTCCACATTGGGGACATGAAGGGGCGGTCTCGTGAATTTCCTTGGCGCATGCACGACAAAAAACCATTGTCATCGTTATCCTTAACTTCTAATGCTGAATACCCGCCCCATTGTCGGCGAAATTGAAAAAAGCTTTAGCATTATTTTTCAATTATTTTCCAGGGCGTGCGGTGGTCATCAGCGATTCAATTTCCTGGTCTCTGACAGACTTAGCTGGTCGCCAATAGCAACTAACTACTTGGCAAAATCGAGCATGGCAATGAAGTTGTCCAGCAACGGTGATTCGTTGTCGGTGTTCCAGCTCATGTAAAGACCGGTGGCCGGATTAGGGGAGGCGTTAACCGCAAACTTGGCGGAACAGCAAGGCCGGGCGTCGTGAATGGCGCCCAGCCCGGTACTCTCAGACGAACCGCAATACTTCACTCACGGCTTTGCGTGGCTTTTGCGGCCAGTTGGCCGAGCCCGGATAGCCGACGGTGATCAGCATCACCGGGATCTCACTGTCATTCAGCTCGAAAGCCGCTGCCACGGCGGCTTGGTCGAAACCGATCATCGGCGCGGAAACCAGCCCCTGGCCCTTGGCGGCAAGCATCAAAGTCATGGCGGCCAGCGAACCCGAGCGGATTGCCTCGTCGCGCTGCAACTGCGGGTTGTTGTGATACATGCCTTGCGCGGCGCCCAGCCACATGTCGTAGATCGACTGGTCGATGATGCCTGCCTCAAGGGTCGGCTTCAGCGCGGCGGGCAGGGTTTGATGCGGGTTAAGCGTGCCGCAGACAATAAAGGTCGCCGCCGAGTCGACGACTTTTTGCTGGCCGTACGCCAGTGGCAACAGGCGCGCCTTGGCGTCGGTGCTGCGAACGGCGATGAACTTCCAGTTTTGCAGGTTGAACGCGGACGGCGCGTGAGTGGCCAGATCTATCAGGTCGCTGATCTGTTGGTCGGTCAACTGACGCTCGGTGTCGTAGCTGTTGGCGGAAATGCGCGACTTGATAACTTCAGCAATACCAGACATTGGGATCTCTGCAGTAGGGAAAATGGACGCGGCTCGCGGGACATCGGCGAGCCTGTTTGAGTACTTGGCTCAGCGGCCGAAACCGTCGAACGGGGCCATGTACACCGCGCCGAACGGGTCGAGACGTTTGCGGATTTCAGCATCCGGCGTGCCGTAGACCACCAGGCTGGTGACCGTACACAGCTCAAGGAAGCGCTTGCCGAACGGCGCGAACGTAGTGTCGACGTGGCTGATCAGCGCATCGGCGTTGTAGCGTTCAAGAATGTGCACGACGCTGTTGTCAGCGTTGACGCTGTATTCGTAGACCAAAGTGCCCGGTTCAGTGCGGGTGGCGGCAACGATGTTGACGATCAACGCCTTGAACTCAGGGAAGTCTTCGGGTTTTACCGCCAGGGAAAACAGGCAGGAAATATAGGGATGCATGGAAGTTTCCTCAGCTTGCCGGGTCATCGCCGAACAACTTACCGGCGCCTGCCCAGTCCGACGGCGCCACGTCTTCGAAAATGACGTAGATATAGTTGGCGTCAGTTCCGGTGTGTTTGACGATGCTCTCAGTGATGTCTTTGGCAACTTCGGCTTTCTGCGCGTGCTCTTTACCTTCGAACCAGCTGACACGTATTACGGGCATGGAGTCATCCTCTTGAGCGTTGATTTGTTTGAGAGAAATCATCCTACTGTTGAATAACTTGGCGATAAACCGCCTGCAACTATAATCTGCGTAGACCTAAACTCTACAGTCGGCGTTTTTCATGGTTCCCATTGATTCGTTTCAGGGCGTTATTACTTTCGTAGTCGCGGCACGTTCCAGCAGTTTCACCGAAGCCGCCGAGCGCCTCGGTGTGTCGAAATCTGCCGTCGGCAAAGCAATCGCACGACTCGAAGAACGCCTGGGAACACAACTGTTCCACCGCACCACGCGGCGTATTTCCCTGACGGCAGACGGCGAGGCCTATTTTGTTGCTTGCTCCACCGCGCTGGAGGAAATCGGCGCGGCAGAAAGCGGGCTCGGCCCCGACGCCGGCGAACCTTCCGGGCGCCTGCGGGTAGACGTTCCGGTGGCGTTCGGCCGTCGCGTGGTGGCGCCGCTACTGTTTGAAATCGCCAATAAATACCCGGCGCTGCAACTGAACCTGACGTTCTCCGATCACTTGGTCGATCCTTTCGAAGAGGGCATCGACCTGCTTGTGCGCTTCGGCGAATTGCAGGATACCAGCGGCCTGGTCGCGCGGCGCCTGACCCGGCAGCGCTGGGCCATCTGCGCCGCACCGGATTATCTGGCGCGTTTTGGCGTGCCGCAGACTCTTGACGAATTGATCCTGCATCGATGCATTGTCGGGCATCGACGCGGGCAACCATTGTCATGGCGAGTGATGCAGGCGGGGCAAACGGTGCGCTATGCGCCGCCGTCGAGCCATCAGATCGGTGATGGCGAGGCAATGATCCTCGCCGCTGTGGCGGGCGTCGGTTTGTGCCAGATGCCGCGCAGTCTGTTTCAGCAGGATATCGACGCTGGCAGACTGGTGGAGGTGTTGCAGGCCCACGAACCGGAACCGGTGGATGTGCACGCGGTGTGGCCGAAAGTTTCGCACCTGCGGCCCAAGGTCCGGTATGTGGTGGACGAGCTGGTCAAGCTGTGCAAGGACTGGGAATAGGCCGACATTGCTGTCGGCAGACGCCTGCAAACGTTGAAAATGCGCACTCAGCCAAGGCTGTCCGGGTCGCCAAAAAACATCTGAATTCGCGAGCGCAACCAACGCTCGCCCGGATCGTTATCCTGCGACCCGCGCCATGCCATGTGCAGCTCGAAACTGCGCACCGGCAGCGGCGGATCTTCCGCGCGTACGCCACCGGCAGCGGTCAATGCTTCGGCGGTGTAATCCGGCACGGTGGCGACGATATCGGTGCCGCTGATCAGCGTGCTCAGGCCGTTGAACTGCGGCACGGCGAGCACGACATGGCGTTTGCGCCCGAGTTTTTCCAATTCTTCATCGATAAAACCGCTGAGGTCGCCGGCGAACGACACCAGCGCGTGTGGGCGCGCGCAGAAGTCATCCAGGCTCAATGGCCCCGGCACGGTGTCGGCACGCAACAGCTTCGGCATGCTGCGGCGCAGCACTTTGCGTTTGGCGTTGGCCGGCAGGTCGGCGGTGTAGCTGACACCGATGGAAATTTCGCCGGAAGCCAACAGGCTTGGCATCAGGATGTAGTTGGCGCGGCGCACCACCAGGACGATGCCGGGCGATTCCGCGCGCAGGCGCTTGAGCAGCATCGGCAGCAGGGCGAACTCGACGTCATCCGAGAGGCCAATGCGAAACACTGCGGTGCTGGTCGCTGGGTCGAATTCCGCCGCGCGGCTGACCGCTGTGGAAATCGAATCCAGCGCCGGGGAGAGCAGGGCGAAGATCTCTACCGCCCGCGCCGACGGTTCCATGCTGCGGCCGGTGCGCACGAACAGCGGGTCGTCAAACAACCCGCGCAGCCGCGAAAGCGCGGCACTGATGGCGGGTTGGCCGAGAAACAGCTTTTCCGCGGCGCGGGTCACGCTGCGTTCGTGCATCAATGTTTCGAATACGATTAACAGGTTCAGGTCGACACGACGCAGGTCATTACGATTCATCTGGAGTCCTGGCAGGGTCAGCAAACTTGACGTGGGCGGCCATATGAGAACAATGGCCGGCATGAATATTAAGGGCAAAGGCTGCTACTCTGCACCGTGTAATTCACTTTTCACATAATTGCCGCTTCGGTTTTTTACGGCATTCTGACGATGTCGCCGGCGCTGCGGAATCAATGACAGGCATGTCGACTATTAATAGCCACTGATAGTCTTGGCTGGAAAGCCCAGATAGAGTTCGTGGCATTAGAGGTTACTTTGACGAGGTTTGCGATGTCCCGCACGATCCGTTTTCACAAGTTTGGTCCAGCCGAGGTGCTCAAATGCGAAGAGCATGCGGCCGCTCTGCCTGCACCGGGTGAAGTGCAGGTGCGCGTCGAAGCAATCGGCATCAGCTGGTATGACATTCTCTGGCGCCAGAACCTGGCGTCGTCCCACGCTCGTCTTCCTTCGGGGCTTGGCCATGAAATGGCCGGTATCGTCACCGCCGTCGGAGACGGTGTCGAAGACCTGGCGATCGGTGACAAAGTCGCCAGTTTCCCGGCCGAGAGCCCTAACGATTATCCGGTCTACGGCGAACAAATCGTTCTGCCGCGCTCGGCACTGACCCGCTACCCGGACGTGCTCAGCCCGATCGAGGCCAGCGTGCATTACACGCCGCTGCTGATCGCCTATTTCGCCTACGTCGATCTGGCACGGGTCAAACCAGGGCAGTTTGCTTTGGTCACCGACGCCAGCCACTGCGCAGGGCCATCCTTCGTACAACTGGGCAAAGCCTTGGGCGTACGAGTGATCGCGGCGACCAAGTCCGCCGAGGAACGCGACAATCTGTTGTCCCTGGGTGCCGAGAAAGTCATCGTCACCGAAGAACAGGATCTGCTCATGCAGATCAACAAAATCACCGACAACCGCGGCGTCGATGTGGTGTTCGACGGTCTCGGCGGCCCGCAGATGTCTTTGCTCGGCGATGTCCTGGCACCGCGCGGCAGCCTCGTGTTGTACGGCTTGCAAGGTGGCAACCAGACGCCATTCCCGGCGTGTGCAGCGTTCCAGAAGAACATTCAGTTCTTCGTTCACTGCATCGGCAACTTCACCGGCAAACCGGAGCTGGGCATTGTCCAGGATCACGTGGCGCTGCAACGAGCGTTGCGCGACATCAACCAGCTGACCGCCGACCGCGTGCTGCTGCCGCTCAAGACTCGGGTGTTCCCGTTTGCCGAGTTCGTTGAAGCGCACCGCTACATGGACGAATGCCCATGCCGCGAACGCGTCGCCCTGCAGGTCGAGCCTGCGTAAAACCCTCCATCAGCGCCCGTAAATCACGGCCGCTGAGCGCTGACCCGATGCCCTCGGTGCTCCCCGCACCGAGGGCATCGTCGTTTTCGGCTGTGACGTTTCAGCAACTGAACCGGTTTTTGCTTTTCATCTGTATCTTCTAATCATCATATAAGCACTGATAATTGAATGATTACTTTCATCTCAAGGAATGAGTCATGAGTGGGCGTTTGGTCGTTCTTAAACAGTGCGTGTTAATGCTAAACGGTGGCGAAGCTCTCTACCGCGTTTTGGCGAAACATATAAGCGTGTCTTCTTTCTCTATTTCTTGTACTCAAAGTCTGTGGGACGTTGTCGGAAGTTTCCTAGGAAGTCGTGCTAAATCTCGACAGCCTTGCCGGGCGGGCCTTTGCGGGGAGGTCGCTGTCGTTTTGATATAGATCGAGTGTAAACATTTCAAATAAATACCCAAAACTTAAGTGCTAGCATTTCATGACAAGGTCCCAGCACTTCATCACCGAGAATCGTTCGCGCAGTCTTTATCACTGTTTGCGTGACACTGAACTTCCGAATACCAGGTAAAACACTGATGACCACAATTCACGATCAGGCAATGAACTATGTTTACCAGCAAGTACTGCAAAGGTTGCTGAGTTTTTTTTCGCGGGCCGAGCGCACTGCCTTGCAGCTGATGATTCAACGCCTGGTAGTGTCGGCCGGAGGCATAGAGCGCATCGGTGAATTCAAGGTGTTGGCGATTCAAACCGGCACGCTCGACAGCTGCTACACCCTGGCATTGCTGCGAGCCGCGCAATTGAACATCGCCAGCCGTGCGCCAGCGACTTTTCAGTTGCGCGTGGCGACCTTGCGCACCAGCGCAACCGGCACTGTAGCGCTGGACAATATCCATAAAAGCAACGCGGCGTTGTTCCTCTATGACGATCCTCGGGTCGAACTGCTGATGGTCGATGACCGCGAAGTGCAGCCGTTTGATCATCAGGCAGCGACCTCCGAGGCGGGCGTCGAAACCAATCGCCTGAATTTGTTGATGGTTGGCCATCGCCGCAGCTGGGACGGGCCGCTGGAACTGTGGGACGACAGCTACCTGGCAATGGGTGAGTTCTACGGACAAATTGCGCGGTGGGACAACGGCGTCGATGCCTTGATCAGCAGCGACACACCACGTCAGCAGAAGCACTTTCTCGACGGCCTGCGACGCGCGGCGCAAAAAGCTGACCTTGCCACGCTGAACTACAACACCGCCGGTTTCGAGATGTTGTTCACTGCGCTCGATGACTTGGGCAGCGACTATTTCCGCGGATTTTATGCCGATCAGCAGCGTGCGCCGTGGCGTCCGGTCGGACGCTTTGAGGCCTGCCGCCGCGCCACGCATCTTGATATCCACGACATGCTGGTCGGCAAGCTCGAGGAGCGCTGGCCGCTGTTTACCGAGTTTCTCGGTGTGCAGTGCGATGAAATGGCCGCGCATTTGAGCGATAACGACTACGTCAGCCCGACGATTGCCGCGCACGTGCATGGCCTGCAAGCGTGCTACCTGGCCGGGGAAAGTTACGAAAGCGGGGTCGCCGAATATCTGCAGCGAGCCATGGTGATGATGCGGCGCAAGCTGGTGCCAGAACGCATCTGTGAAATGGCGTTGAGCACTTTCGGTAATCCCGCCACCCTGGCCGAACGGCGTTTGCAAGCGGCAACCGAAGCGCAGAAAACCCTTGGTCTCAGCGAAGCGCAACTGATCTGTCTGTTGTTCGCGCCCTTCGTCGATGGCGGCGCGGGGCTGGAGCAGTTCCTGCGCAGTTGTCATCCCGGCATGCTCGTGGCCATGCCCGATTTGCATAAGGCAATGCAAGGGTTTCAGGCACCGGAGCAGGTGGTGCAGTGGATGGTCGATGTCAGCGGCTTGCCGGTCCGCCTGATCGGCACGCTCTATAAAATGCGCCCGGTAACGGTTGAGGCAGTAAACGTCGCCGATGACGCTTGCGATGATGATGCGATGACAACCGGCGAATTGTCAGCGGGGCTTTGAAGGTGCGCGGACTGGCCCGATCCACACACGCTCGATTACGCGCACACACTGTGCCCGGCCATCAACGATGAAGGGTCCCAGGGAAACGGATTTTGCTTATCAGGCGGTTTATCGATACCTCACGCACTTGATCAATGGGCCGGACTGCGGCACGTCCATTCGCCTGCCTTCGTTGCGCCAATTGTCCCTGCGTCTGAATGTGTCGATCTCGACCATTCAGTACGCCTACTCATTATTGGAGAAGGAAGGGCGGGTCTACTCGGTGGCCAAATCGGGTTATTACTCGCTGCCGATGGCGGCGCTGGGGATGCGGTCCCATAGTCAGGATTTGCTCGAAACAGTCTATTTCAACGCGCGGCGCCCCGACATGCTGGTGCTCAGCGCCGACGAGCCGGCGTTGCTGCAGCCGCTCGATAGTCCGCTGCTGATGCTTGAGCGCGAACTGCTGCGGCAATATCCGCGTCGTCCGCCATCGGCCTCGCAACCTTGTGGCGAACTGGAACTGCGCATCGCTCTGGCGGCGCGCTACACCACGTCGCCGGCGCGGTGTTGGCATGCCGATGAGGTGTACATCGGCGCCGATTTGCGCGGCGTGCTGGAAATACTGATCGCCGTGTTGCGACTCAAAGAGGCCTGTGTGGTGGTCGAGTCGCCGTGCGATTGGGTGATTTTGCGTCTGTTCGAAGCGGCGGATGTGCGGGTCATCGAGTTGCCACTGCAAGCATGTGGCGCGCTTAACGTGGCGCAATTGCAGGAAGTGCTGGAAAGCAAAAAGGTCCGGTTGGTGATGTTGTCGTCGGGCCTGAGCATGCCCCAAGGCAGCCAGATGCCGCACGACAACCGTCTGGCCATCGCCCAGTTACTGGCGCGGCACGGCTGCTGGGTATTGGAAAACGACTGTTATGGCGAACTGGGTTTCAACTGCGAAGTGCTGAGATTCCGAGATCTGGTCGATCCTGATCGACTGATCGTGGTCTCGACCTTTGAAAAAGTCGTCGGCCCGGAAGCGCCTTACGGTTATCTGCTGACCCGCCAGCTCGGTGAAGAATTGCAGCGTTATTTCCTGCTGCGTGCGTTTCGCCTGTCGCCGATCCGCCAGAAAGCCATCGCGCGGCTGTACAGCAATGGCCGTATCGATCAACACCTGCAAGTGCTGCGGCGTCTACTCAAAGATCGCCAAGTGCAGATGATCCAGTTGTTGCACGAAAAGGTCGGCGACGCGTTGCAACCGGTAGAACCGCAGGGTGGCGCGACGATCTGGGCCCGTTCGCTGCGCCCGGTGGACGTGCGTCGGGTGTTCCAGCGCCTGCTTAAACAGCAAGTGGTGATCGCGCCGGGCGAGCTGTTCAGTCTGCAAGGCCTGCACGCGCAGCATCTGCGCCTCAGCCACACGTTCAGTGGCGAGCACAATCTCGGCGCCGCGCTGAGTCTGCTGGGTGATGCCTTGCGTCTGGAAACGATTGATTGAGACGGTCTGCAACGATCCTCGACAGCGCGGGATCGTTCGCATCGCGCTGCGGTCAAACTGCCAGTAAACTCCGTCTCTATTCCTGAACCACTCGATTCCAGAGGTTTTGCATGACACTCAGTCCTTTTGCGGGCAAAACGGCACCGGCAGAGTTGTTGGTCGACATCCCGCGACTGGTAACGGCTTATTACACCGGCCAGCCTGATGCTTCCGTTTCTACACAGCGTGTTGCTTTCGGCACGTCCGGTCACCGCGGCAGCTCCTTCGACTTGAGTTTCAACGAATGGCACGTGCTGGCGATCAGTCAGGCGATCTGCCTGTACCGCGAAGCCCAAGGCATCGACGGTCCGCTGTTCGTTGGCATCGACACCCACGCGCTGTCGACCCCGGCCGGCGCCAGCGCGCTCGAAGTGCTCGCGGCCAATGGCGTCACCGTAATGATTGCCGAAGGCGACGAGTACACCCCGACCCCGGCGATTTCCCACGCAATCCTCTGCTACAACCGCGGCCGTACCTCGGGCCTGGCGGACGGCATCGTCATCACGCCGTCGCACAATCCGCCGCAAAGCGGTGGCTACAAGTACAACCCCACCAACGGCGGCCCGGCCGATACGCACATCACCAAGTGGATCGAAGCCAAGGCCAACGAACTGCTCGGCAACAAACTGGCGGGCGTGAAACGCATCAGCTACGAGCAGGCGCTCAAGGCCAGCACCACCCATCGTCACGATTACCTCAACACCTACGTTGCCGACTTGATCAACGTGATCGACTTCGACGCGATTCGCGACGCCAAGCTGCATTTGGGCGTCGATCCGCTAGGCGGAGCAGGGGTTCGCTACTGGTCGGCGATTGCCGAGCATTACCGTCTGGACCTGGAAGTGGTCAACACCCAGGTTGATCCGACCTTCCGCTTCATGACCGTCGATTGGGACGGGCAGATCCGCATGGACCCGTCGTCCACGCACGCCATGCAAGGTTTGATCGGCCTCAAAGACCGTTTCGACGTCGCCTTCGGTTGCGACCCGGATCACGACCGCCACGGCATCGTCACCCCGTCCGGCGGCCTGTTGGCGCCGAACAACTACCTCGCGGTGTCCATCGACTATCTGCTCCAGAATCGCCCGCAGTGGCGTGCCGATGCCGCCGTGGGTAAAACCGTGGTCAGCAGTGGCTTGATCGATCGCGTGGCCAAACGCCTCGGCCGTCGTCTGTACGAAGTGCCGGTCGGCTTCAAGTGGTTCGCTGACGGTTTGTTCGATGGTTCGCTGGGTTTCGGCGGCGAAGAAAGCGCAGGTGCCTCGTTCCTGCGCAAGGACGGCGGCGTCTGGAGCACTGACAAGGACGGCTTGATCCCGGCGTTGCTGGCGGCAGAAATGACCGCGCGCACTGGCCGTGACCCGAGCCAGGCTTATCGCGCCTTGACTGACGAACTGGGCGAACCGTTCTCGGTGCGTGTCGATGCCAAAGCCAATCCTGAGCAGAAAGCCTTGCTGAGCAAGTTGTCCCCGGATCAAGTGACCTCGACGCAACTGGCCGGCGAAGCGATCCAGAGCATCCTCAGCCACGCGCCGGGCAACGATCAGGCGATTGGCGGTTTGAAAGTCATGACCGAGAACGGCTGGTTCGCCGCGCGTCCATCGGGCACCGAAGACATCTACAAGATCTACGCAGAAAGCTTTGTCAGCGACGAACACCTCAAGCAGTTGGTCGCCGAAGCGCAAACGCTGGTGGATGGCGCTATCTCAGCTAAGTAACCTATGACGATTCAGGCCGATTGAGGATGGCCGGGATAAGTGAACCTCCTGTGGCGAGCTCGCCACGATGGGAGGGTCGCAAATTCTGTCACTCAAGAAGCCTGACACTCTTAGAACAATTGGCATTACGCAAAAAAAGGGCGACCACAAGGTCGCCCATTTTTTGCCCGGTGTTTACTCGATCAAGCCAGATCCACCAGCACAACTTCGCTGTCTTCAATCGCCGTCACCCGCAACACCCGCTCATCCGCAACCGCAACGCCGTCTCGAGCTTCTGCGCGTAACCCGTTGACTTCAATCACCCCGGTCGCCGGCACCAGATAGGCGCGGCGCCCAGCATCCAGGTGATATTCCGCGGTTTCGCCAGCCTTGAGATTAGCCGCGACCAAGCGCGCATCTGCCCGAATTCGCAGGCTCTGATCGTCGCCGTCCTTGCCGCTGGCCAAGGTTACAAAACCTTCGCGTTGCCCTTTTGGAAACGGCTTGGCGCCCCACGATGGTGCCGAACCGGCTTCATTGGGAATGATCCAGATCTGGAAAATCCGCGTTTCGCTTGCTTCCAGGTTGTACTCGCTGTGGGCAATTCCGGTGCCGGCGCTCATGACTTGAACGTCGCCGGCCTCTGTGCGGCCCTTGTTGCCGAGGTTGTCCTGGTGGGTGATCGCGCCTTCACGCACGTAAGTGATGATTTCCATGTCGCGGTGCGAGTGCTGCGGGAAACCGGTGCCCGACGCAATGATGTCGTCGTTCCACACGCGCAGGTTGCCCCAGTTCATGCGCTGCGGGTCGTGATACTCGGCGAACGAAAAGTGGTGATGGGCATCCAACCAGCCGTGGTGAGCGCCGCCCAAGGTTTTGAAAGGTCTGAGTTCAAGCATGATCGTCTCCTGAAAGGTCCGTCATGGGGCTGAGCGCCTGGGCCACGAATCACGAACCGGTGGTTAATGGCGGGCATCATCTATCAGGCGTTAATCGATAAAAAGCGTAAAAACTGCTTCAAAACCATCCAATTATTTGATGGTTCGCGGCGAGTGAATAGTCTCATCCAGCCTTCACTTCATCGCATAAGCCAATGACCTGTAAGCATTTCACTAGAACTGCGGGGCAAATGCAGACACCATAGCCGCCAACAGCCTCACACCCTGGAGTCCGACCGCGTGCCGCAACACACCCCCGAGCCTCAAACCTCTGAACTTAAAATCTCTGAGCTTCCTCCCGAACTTCGGCCGTTAGCCGAGATGCCGCTGTTCAAGCGCCTGGCCGCGCGGTTCTTTGGCCACGGCTTGACGCGGTTGCGCGCGCAGCACCGGGCGTCGTGGCTGCACGGCCAGGCTGACGGTTTTCGCAGCGGCCACACCGCTGGGGTCGATTACGGGTTCAAGGAAGGTAAGCTCGAAGGGCTGGAAGAAGGCCGGCAGGTATTGCTGATCCGCGATTCACGCTGCACCGAGCACCGGCCGCCGAGTGTTGACGATCACCTTTTCGATGACTGGCGCCTGCCACTGAATGTCGACATCAAGAAACGCATGAAAGCCGACGTTGCGCGCCTGCTGCCGGCGCACGCGCAGCCGAGCGTCGCGCAGTGGAAGATGATCTTCAGCGACACTCCATCGACCTCAGTGATTGCCGGTGCCGGTGCCGGCAAATCGACGACGCTGGTGCTGCGCATTCTGTTGCTCAGCCATTACCTGGGTTTCGAGCTCGATTCAATGACCGTGGTGACCTTCACCCGCGAGTCGCGCAAGGATTTCATCAATAAGCTGATCGAACTGTTTGGCCTCTGGGGGCGGTTGCTGAGCCTGAAAGAAGCGCGGGATCTGGTGCGCACCTTTCACTCGCGGATTCTGCCGATGGTCCGCAGTCTGCCGGGTTTCGAGCGCCTGCAAGCCTTTGAAAACCTCAGCAATCGCCCGCAGAGTGGCGACGAAGAGGTCGACAGCAATCCGTTTGACCTGCGCAT
The DNA here is from genome assembly GCF_002836905.1 of Pseudomonas sp. 43NM1. NCBI lineage: Bacteria > Pseudomonadati > Pseudomonadota > Gammaproteobacteria > Pseudomonadales > Pseudomonadaceae > Pseudomonas > Pseudomonas sp. 43NM1. The sequence goes on from NZ_MKGS01000047.1 coordinate 77,969, forward strand.
CAACGACGCGCAGCGCCAGCAACTGAACGCCTGCTACCACCACTTGTTCACCAGCGACGAGCGTTTCCGTGGATTGATTCAGCCGTTGTCGCGCCACGCTTTGCAGCTCAAGGAGCTGGAGCGCGATCACCCGGACGTGCAGAAACGTGTAGCCGTGACCGAGCTCGCCGCCAAGCGCGATGAAGAACTCTGCGACACCATCGAGGACCTGTGGTTTCGCGCCGGCGCCTGGCCGATCAAAGGCATCGAGCCCAACCGCCAGACCTTCGACATCAATGGCTCGACCTTCCATTGCCACGGCTATATCCCAAGCCTCGACGCCTGGGTTGTGCTCGGTTTTGACCCACGGGAAAACCCGCAGCTCAACCGTCCCAACGCCAAGCTCAGCGTCCGCGCCGAGTGGGCAGTCAAACGCACCCTGTTTCAAGCTTTCTGTCGTAAGCCTTTGATATGGCTGGATAGTTACGAGTCGTCCAAGCGCGTTTTGGCGTCGCTGGCCGGTGATGCCAGCGCCGGGCCGGGCTTTGATTACAAGGTCAAAGGCGAACTGGCGTCGGCGCCGCTGCTCGACTGTTTTGTCGGTGCCGCCGGATTCATCGAGAACCTTGGCCTCGACGTGCCGGACGCGGTTGGCCGCATGAGTTTCGCCAAAGACGATCCGGACCGGTTCTTCTTCGAGGCCCTGAGCCTGTTCTGGCGCGCCTTCGAAGATCACTTGCTCGATCAGAAGCCGCCAGTAATGACCTACAACCGGATGTTCGCGTTGTTCAGCGAGCACTCGCCGGAGAACCTCAAGCTATTGAGCAATGAGCTGCTGCGGCCACTGGCGCATTTGATGATCGACGAGTTTCAGGACGTTTCGCCGCAGATCGTTTCATGGATCCGCGCCAGTCTCGGCGAAATCCGCAGTCGTGGTCCGGCGATGCATGTCGGGCGCGGCGCCCAGCGTTCGTCGCTGCTGTGTGTGGGCGATGATTGGCAGTCGATCTATGGCTGGCGCGGCAGTTCGCCGACGTATTTCATGGAGTTCAACAAGGAATTCCCGTCGCCAGGCACCACGCGGGTAATGCTCAGCGACAACTACCGCAGCCATCAGCACATCATCGATGCCGCCGAGCATATTGTTCGCGCAGCCCCGTCAATCTCAGGAAAGAAAGCCAAGGCCAGCGGTGAACCTAAAACATTGCTGCCGGTGAATGTGCTGGATCGTGATGATCAGGGCATGGCGCAGCGGCTGATGGAGCACTACAAACGCGGCGATTCTATCTTGATGCTCTATCGAAAAAGCAGCGATAAGTTATTGATAGAGCAGCATATTCAGCCTGTAGTTAATGTAGATTCTAGCTTGCCTTATGCGGATAGAAGGCTGAAGCAGCTGACGTACCACAGCGCCAAAGGCCTGCAGGCCGATGCGGTGTTCTTGTTAGGCGACTGTCAGCACTTGACCAGTTCGCCGTACAAAAATCAGGTGTATCGCATGGCCGGATTGGGCAAGGCTGGCGATACCGAGGCTTACGACAATGCGCAGAAAGACGAGATTCTGCGCCTGGCGTATGTCGGCATCACCCGGGCGGTGAGCCATTGTTATTGGTACGTCGATGCTCAGGAAAGTCAGGCGGTAAACATGCCAAAGGCGTCGGACAAAGTCGGCAAGGGCAAAGCGTTCTTCGCCGACCACCGCCAAAGCACAAAATCCGCCTGACCAAATCCCGATGCAAACCCAATCCACCGTGTAGGAGTGAGCCTGCTCGCGATAGCGGTTGTTATCCAGCACATGTATTGACTGACACCGCGCTATCGCGAGCAGGCTCACTCCTACAGGAAATCTCGCCGTTTCGGCGACTGAAACGACGCCCACAAAAAAGCCCACTTCCTGTGGGCTTCTGATCATCACCAACCACGCTCAGGCATAGTTCCTCAGCGCCATTGGTGGAATAAACGCTTCCAGCTCATCTTCCACCGCTTCGATTATTCGTTCGACATCAGCTGCGTTCATCACCGTCGCGCAGGGGATGCCGGCGATGGCGATCATGGTTTCGCCACTCGCACGGTCAAACAGTCGGGCGATCATGCTGCCCGGCGCGTCCATGCTCGCCTCGAAACCCATCGGATGAAAATGCCAGCGCATCAGCTGGCAGGCGTTGGGGAAGGTGATCTTGCTCGAACCTTTGTTCATGTGTTGCCCGCCTTAGTCATCGAGCGCTTCCATTAGCTCATGTGAGGAGGGGTAGAACCTTCATTGGCTCAACCGGTGAATGCAGTTAAAAGTAGCACCCGCATGTTAAAAACACGTGGCTTTTTTCAGTCCGTTTAGCGATTGCCGTCGGGTTTTTTGATCTGTGTCACGTCGCTGGCGGGTTTGAGCAATAGGCCATTACGGCTGGGCAAGCGCCAGACCATTGAAGCCGAAGCCGAACTTGGGCAAGCTCGGGGTTTTTCGCCGAGCCCTTTATGCAAGTCGATAATGATGGCCCGCTGCAAACCCAGGCCACGGGCGAGACGGTGATGCGTTACCACTTGTGCTGGAAACACCGGGATCTGGACGGCGTGATGGCGCTGTACCACCCGGACATCCAGTACAGCGACTTTTTCCAGAACCGCGTGATGGGGCTGGACGATCTGCGCGAGTACGTGCGTGACAGCATGCCGCGCAATCCCGATGAAGCGCTGGAACATTCCGACCGCATTCGCCTGGACGGCAACACCGCGTTCATCCAGTACCGCATGACCTTGCGCGGCACCGACGGCCTGGTGTCGTTTCGCTCCAGTGAAGCGATTACCGTGCGCGATGGCCTGATCTGGCGCGTCAATGAATACGCCTCGCTGGTGCGTGAGCAAGCGCCGAGCAAAACCGCGAACAACTTGCGCCCGGCGGCGAGTCGCCTCGGTTTGTCGCCGCGCCAACTGAGCTTCATGGCCGAAGACCTGCAGCAATACTTCCAGCGCCAGCAACCTTATCTCGACCCCGAACTCGACTTGCAGCGCGTGGCGAAGGAGTGCGGGTACAGCCGCAACCAGATTTCCTATCTGCTCAACCAGGTGCTCGGGCAAAGCTTTTATCGTTACGTCAACCAGGCCCGTCTGCAGCATTTGCTCGCGGCGCTGGACAACGCCACGCCGCCGCTGCGGGTCGACGAGCTGGCGTTCGCCGCCGGATTCAACTCGCTGTCGGCGTTCTACAGTTGTTTCCGCCAGCACACCGGGCAATCGCCCAAGGCTTACGTCAAACAAATTTCTTTGCGTGCACGCGCGCACGACAGCCTCTGACTTCACCCTCTAGGATCGACGCCATTGAAGTCTGGATTGGCGGAGTGGTGTATGTCGGCGTGGCGCACGATCAGTTTGTGGATGGATCAACTCGACGAGCCGTTACTGGCGCGTCCGGCTCTTGAACGGGACCTGGACGTCGACGTGGCCATTATCGGCGCGGGTTACACCGGGCTGTGGACCGCGTATTACCTCAAACGCCTGGCGCCAGATCTGAAAATTGCCATCATCGAAGCGCAAACCGCCGGTTTTGGCGCCTCGGGCCGCAATGGCGGCTGGCTGATGGGCAATCTGCTCGGCGAAGACCGTTTGCTCGCCGGTCTGCCAGCCGAACAGCGTCGCGCCTCGTTCGATTTGCTGCACAGCATTCCCGATGAAGTGGAGATCGTCCTCGAACGCGAAGGCATTAACTGCGATTACCGCAAGGGCGGCGTGCTGTATTGCGCGGCGCGTTATCCCGAACAGGAAAGCAGCCTGCGCAGTTATCTGGACAAGCTGCATGGCCAGGGCCTGAACGAAAACGACTACCGCTGGCTCAGCCCCGAGCAATTGGCGCAACAGATCAGAATTGCCAAACCGTATGGCGGTATCTATGCACCGCACGTCGCGACCATTCACCCGGCAAAGTTGGTTCGGGGATTGGCGCGGACGGTGGAAGGCATGGGCGTCAAAATTTACGAGAACAGCCCGGTGACGCAGTGGCAGTCCGGCAGCCTGCGCACCGCGAAAGCCTCGGTGCGCAGTCGCTGGGTGGTGCCGGCGGTAGAAGGTTATTCCGTCACGCTGCCGCCGCTGGGGCGTTATCAACTGCCGGTGCAAAGTCTGCTGGTGGCGACCGAGCCGTTATCCGCCGCGACCTGGGATGAAATCGGCCTGAGCCAGGGCCAGGCGTTCAGCGAAGCCAGTCGCCAGGTCACTTATGGCCAGCGCACCGCCGACAACCGCTTGGTATTCGGCGCTCGCGGCGGTTACCAGTTTGCTGGCAAGTTGCGGCACGACTTCGACCTCTCGACCAGCGAAGTCGAGCTGCGCCGCTACTTGTTCGGTGAACTGTTCCCGCAACTGAAAAATGTCCGAATCACCCACGCCTGGGGCGGCAACCTCGGCATGTCGCGGCGCTTCAAGCCGCACATGCTGTGCGATCGCGCCAGTGGCATCGCGTTGTCCGGTGGTTACGGCGGCGAGGGCGTTGGCGCGAGCAATCTCGGCGGCCGGACGTTGGCCGACTTGATTCTGGAGCGCGATACCGAGCTGGTACGCCAGCCGTGGGTGATCCCGCAGGGCGGCCTCGACGCGCTCCGGGCGTGGGAGCCGGAACCCTGCCGTTGGCTCGGTTACAACGCGATCATCCGCAGCTTTGTCCACGAAGACCAGACCCTCGCCAACCCGGCCACCGCACCGTGGCGACGCAAACTGGCCAGCGGCGTGGCCGAGTTCATGGAAGGTTTCATGCACTAAAACAGCGTTCTCAATCCACAGGTATTCCGATGAGCATTACCCAATTCAAAAACACCGCAACGCTCCAACTGGATGAATCCAACCCCGTGGCCGTGCCGCTCGGCAGCCCGATCGCCGTGGCTTCGACCACCAGCGTCGAACGCGACGACGGCGTCGAAACCGGCGTCTGGGAATGCACGCCGGGGCGCTGGCGGCGGCAGATTGTGGCTCAGGAGTTCTGCCACTTCATTCAGGGCCGCTGCACGTTTACCCCGGATGACGGTGAAACCCTGCACATAGAAGCCGGCGATGCACTGATGTTGCCGGCCAACAGCCTCGGTATCTGGGACATCCAGGAAACCGTGCGCAAGAGTTACGTTTTGATTTTCTGATTTTTGATTTTGATCTTTTGATTGCCTGCCAATAAAAACCCCATACAGGAATCGACTCATGATCCGAAAAACCCTGACTTTGGCTCCGCTGGCACTGGTTGCGACCCTCGGGCACGCGGCCGAGACCGTGAAAATCTACAACTGGTCGGACTACATCGCCCCGGACACCACCAAGAACTTCCAGAAAGAAACCGGCATCGGCTTCAGCTACGACGTCTACGACAGCAACGAAACCCTCGACGGCAAGTTGATGACCGGCAAATCCGGTTATGACGTGGTGTTTCCGTCCAACCATTTCATGGCCCGGCAGATTCAGGGCGGGGCGCTGAAGAAACTCGACAAGGCGCAGTTGCCGAACTGGAAAAACCTGAATCCGGTGCTGCTGCAAGCGTTGCAGACCAACGACCCGGGCAACGAACACGGTTTTCCGTACCTGTGGGGCAGCACTGGCATCGGCTACAACATCGCCAAGGTCAAAGCGGTGCTCGGCGACAACGCGCCGGTGGATTCCTGGGACTTGATCTTCAAACCGGAAAACATGCAAAAGCTGCAAAAGTGCGGTGTGGCGATCCTCGACAATGGCCCGGAATTGCTCCCCGCCGCGCTGAATTACCTCGGCCTGCCGCACCACAGCAAAAATCCCGAAGACTATAAAAAGGCTGAAGCGCTGCTGATGAAAGTGCGGCCGTACGTGAGTTATTTCCACTCCTCGAAATACACCAGCGACCTGGCCAACGGCGATATCTGCGTGGCGGTCGGCTTCTCCGGCGACATCCTGCAAGCGGAAACCCGTGCCAAAGAGGCGAAGAACGGCGTCGACATCGGCTACGCGATTCCCAAGGAAGGCGCGGCAATCTGGTTCGACATGGTCGCGATGCCCGTTGACGCCCCGGATGAAAAGGCCGGTTACGCCTTCATGAACTACCTGCTGCGCCCGGACGTCATGGCCAGCATCAGCAACCACGTGCACTACGCCAACGGCAACTCGGCGGCGGACAGCCTGATCGACCCGGCAATCAAGAACGACACCAAGGTCTACCCGAGCGAGGACATGATGGGCAAATTGTTCGCCCTCGAAGCCATGCCGCTGAACATCGACCGAATCCGCACGCGGGTGTGGAACAAGATTCGGACGGGGAGTTGAGACGTCTTGTCTTGTAGTGATTGCGGCTTATCCAACTGAGGGTTGAGGCTGTAGATTTGCGCTGATCTTTGGGTGGGAATGGAGGCAATGGAATGCCTGTCTGTTTGAATGCGGGTCGGCTGCGCATAGGCCGTTTCTCTGAGCCAGGGCGGATTTACCTGATAACGGCTGTCGTTCACCAACGGCAGCCGTTTTTTGCTGATTGGCGTTTGGGCCGCTTGGTGGTGAAACAGTTGCGGGAGGCGCAGGAGGATGGTTGGGCGGATTTTTTGACTTGGGTGGTGATGCCGGATCATGTGCACTGCCTGCTGCAACTGCGCGACAGGACGCTGGCCGAAGTGATGTGCCGAATCAAGGCGCGCAGCAGTCGCGCGGTCAATCTTGCCTTGGGGCGGCAAGGGCGGTTATGGCAGAAGGGCTATCACGACCGGGCGGTTCGCAAAGAGGAAGACCTGAAAGACCTTGCGCGGTACGTCATCCTTAATCCTGTGAGGGCAGGGCTGGTAACACGAGTTCACGACTATCCCCTGTGGGACGCGTGCTGGCTGTGAAATCCAGCGACTGCTTCGCAGCCGAACGCAGCCTTCGGCAGCTGCTACAGGGGATTGCGATCACCGGGCGATCCGCGGTTTCGCCAACAACACATCCCCCATGTAGCACCTGGCGAAGCCTGCGTCCGGTCGCGCAGCGGCCGCCGTGCGTAACGTTGGGCGACTGCTTCGCAGCTGAACGCAGACTTCGGCAGCGGCTACAAGGGATTGCGATCACCGGGCGATGCGCGGTTTCGCAGGCAACACATCCCCATGTAGCAGCTGGCGCAGCCTGCGTCCGGTCGCGCAGCGACCGCGGTGCGTAACGTTGGGCGACTGCTTCGCAGCCGAACGCAGCCTCCGGCAGCGGATACAAGGGATTGCGATCACCGGGCGATGCGCGGTTTCGCCAACAACACATCCCCCATGTAGCAGCTGGCGCAGCCTGCGTCCGGGCGCGCAACGGTCGCCGTGCGTAACGTTGGGCGACTGCTTCGCAGCCGAACGCAGCCTTCGGCAGCTGCTACAAGGGATTGCGATCGCCGGGCGATGCGCGGTTTCGCAGGCAACACATCCCCATGTAGCAGCTGGCGCAGCCTGCGTCCGGGCGCGCAGCGACCGCCGTGCGTAACGTTGGGCGACTGCTTCGCAGCCTAACGCAGCCTTCGGCAGCTGCTACAAGGGATTGCGATCACCGGGCCATCCGCGGTTTCGCCAACAACACATCCCCCATGTAGCAGCTGGCGAAGCCTGCGTCCGGTCGCGCAGCGGCCGCAAACTCTGTCAAAACATACAAATCCGTTAGTTGGTACGCGTAGTAGCAATGCACTGGCACTCATATTAATAAGTTGCGCAAACTGAGACGCCTTCGACAAAAAACAACTTAGGCATATTTAATTATTAAATAGCCAATTGTCTGACAATCCTTGCAAAACCCTCCCCTTAAAATATCTTTCGTCCGTTCCTCCCATGTTTCCGGGCATATTCCGTTGCACTTCGATTTGACGTCAAAAAAGTACTAGACGTCTGATTTCAAATTGTGTCAGTTTTCTTTCGCCTTCATTGGGCGAGTGATAGGACGATCTCGCCAGGGATCGTCGTTATCTGTCTAAAACTGTTCAACTGCTTAACAAGGAAGTGTGTTTATGTCGAAAGTAAAAGACACCGCTGTTGACTCACTAAGCGCATTGGCAGCAACCAGCGCGGCGTGGAACCAGATCAACAGCTTTGCCCATCAGTACGATCGTGGCGGTAACCTCACGGTCAATGGCAAACCCTCGTTCTCCGTAGATCGTGCAGCAACCGAGCTGCTGCGTGACGGCGCGGCTTATCGCGACGCCGACAGCAATGGCAAGATCGATCTGACCTACACGTTCCTGAAATCGGCGTCCTCGTCGGTCATGAACAAACACGGGATTTCCGGGTTTAGCGAGTTCAGCGCTTTGCAGAAAACCCAAGCCGTACTCGCCATGCAATCCTGGGCTGATGTGGCAAAAGTCACCTTCACCGAGCAAGCCTCGGGCGGCGACGGTCACATGACCTTCGGCAACTACAGCGGCGGACAGGACGGCGCGGCAGCCTTCGCTTACCTGCCTGGCACTGGCGCGGGTTATGACGGTACTTCGTGGTACCTGACCGGCAGCGGCTATGACGTCAACAAGACGCCTGGCCTGAACAACTACGGGCGCCAGACCCTGACCCACGAAATCGGTCACACCCTGGGCCTGGCTCACCCCGGCGACTACAACGCCGGCGAAGGCAACCCGAGCTACAAAGACGCGTCCTACGGCCAAGACACTCGCGGTTACAGCGTCATGAGCTACTGGAGTGAAAGCAATACCAGCCAGAACTTCAGCAAGGGCGGCGTCGAAGCGTATTCGTCCGGCCCGCTGATGGACGACATCGCGGCCATCCAGAAGCTCTACGGCGCCAACACCTCAACCCGTACCGGCGACACCACTTACGGCTTCAACTCCAACGCCGGTCGCGATTTCCTCAGCGCGTCCTCGTCCTCGGACAAAGTGGTGTTCTCGGTGTGGGATGCGGGCGGCAAGGACACTCTGGATTTCTCCGGTTTTACCCAAAACCAGAAGATCAACCTCAATGAAACCTCGTTCTCCGACGTTGGCGGCATGGTTGGCAACATCTCCATTGCCAAAGGCGTGACCATCGAGAACGCGATTGGTGGTTCGGGCAACGATCTGCTGATCGGCAACACCGTCGCCAACGAGCTGAAGGGCGGTGCCGGCAACGACATCATCTACGGCGCTGGCGGCGCGGACAAACTGTGGGGCGGGGCCGGTTCGGACACCTTTGTGTTCGCTGCCAGCTCTGATTCCAAGCCAGGTGCAGTCGATCAAATCCTCGATTTTGTCAGCGGCCTGGACAAGATTGACCTGACCGGCATCACCAAAGGCGCAGGCCTGCACTTCGTGAATTCGTTCACTGGTGCAGTGGGCGATGCAGTGTTGACCTCTTCGGGTGGCAACAGCCAACTGTCGGTGGATTTCTCCGGGCACGGCGTGGCTGACTTCCTCGTCAGCACCGTTGGCCAGGCATTGACCACGGACATCGTGGCCTGATCCGACGCAACAAGGAGCGCGGCGCGATCGGCGCCGTGCTCTGTCCTTGCATCAATGCCCGCTGTCAGTAAGGCTACCCGCTGGAGTAAAACGTCCTATGACCCGTAACGCCTTTACCTGCAAAGCGACGGCGTGGCTCTTGGCGACGCTGATGATTTTTTTTGGAGAAGTAGCCATGGCAAGCAGCCTCAGATTAGCGGATCCCTCGGAGCTGGCCGGCAAGTGGCAGGCGACCCTGAATGCCGCGCAAGACACGGCAGAATCCCAGGCCCTGCAGGACAAACCGTCGAACGTTTGCGTCATCGATTTTCAGCAAAAGCAGACCTTGGGCGACGGCGCCGATTGTCTCAGCGCCTGGCTGCAAGAGACGGCGATCGGCTGGTTCACTGAACCGGACGGCATCTCGATCACCGGCAAGGAAGGTTCCAGAATTGTGTTTTTCAGCCGTGAGCGCGAAGGGCGTTACACCAGCACTTTGAAGTCCGGGCTGATTATTACTCTGGTGCGCGCCGCGCACTAATGACGCATGTAAACACGGCAGTTGCCTCTATAAGCAGGCAACTCCCGTTTGCGCAAAGAAAGTTGTTATTCATTTGTAAGCGTTATCCGACAGAACATGCTGTGGCCCAAGTGCGGGCAGTTAAACAACCCTCGTCAAAGAATGACGAGTAATAACATCAGGGAAAATCAATGAAGATGGCGAATGCCTCAGCGACCGCACCCTTATTCAAGGCATTGGGCGATTACAAGAGCATCTTGATCAGCGTTGGCTGTTTTACCGCATTGATCAATGTGCTGATGCTGGTCCCGTCGATATACATGTTGCAGGTCTACGACCGGGTGCTCTCGTCGCAGAACGAAACCACCCTGGCGATGCTGTCGCTGATGGTCGTCGGCTTCTTCGCCTTCATCGGTTTGCTGGAAATCGTCCGCAGCTTCATCGTCATCCGCATCGGCAGCCAACTGGAACGACGCTTCAACCTGCGGGTTTATCAAGCCGCGTTCGAGCGCAACCTGTTCAAGGGCGAGGGCAACGCCGGGCAATCGTTGGGCGACCTGACCCACATCCGCCAATTCGTCACCGGCCCGGCGCTGTTTGCCTTCTTCGATGCGCCGTGGTTTCCGGTGTACCTCTTCGTGATTTTCCTGTTCAACGTCTGGCTCGGCGTGCTCGCCACGGCCGGCGCCGTGCTGCTGATCGGCCTGGCGTGCCTCAACGAGGCCATGACCAAAAAGCCGTTGAGTGAAGCGTCAGGCTTCTCGCAGAAATCCAGCCAATTGGCCACCAGCCACCTGCACAACGCCGAAACCATTCAGGCGATGGGCATGCTCGGGGTCTTGCGCAAGCGCTGGTTTCAGGTGCATTCGCGGTTCCTCGGTTTGCAGAATCAGGCCAGTGACACCGGCGCGGTCATCAGCTCGCTGAGCAAAACCCTGCGCCTGTGCCTGCAATCACTGGTGCTGGGCCTCGGCGCATTGCTGGTGATCAAGGGTGACATGACCGCCGGGATGATGATCGCCGGTTCGATTTTGATGGGCCGCGTGCTCAGCCCGATCGATCAATTGATTGCCGTGTGGAAACAGTGGAGCGGCGCCAAACTCGCCTACCGCCGCCTCGATTCGCTGCTGCAGGCGTACCCGCCGAGCGACGAAGCCATGGCGCTGCCGGCGCCGAAAGGCCAGATCACGTTCGAACAAGTCAGCGCCGGCCCGCCGGGGCAGCGCAACGCGACGCTGCACCTGGTCAGTTTCAGCCTCGGCGCCGGGGAAGTGCTCGGCGTGCTCGGCGCCTCCGGTTCCGGCAAATCGACGCTGGCCCGGGTGCTGGTCGGCGTCTGGCCCACCCTCGGTGGCACCGTGCGACTCGACGGCGCCGACATCCATCGCTGGAACCGCGACGACCTCGGCCCCTACATCGGTTACCTGCCGCAAGACATCGAGCTGTTCAGCGGCAGCAT
>NZ_MKGS01000048.1:0-9137 GCF_002836905.1 Pseudomonas sp. 43NM1
GGTTTGTGGCGGGCGAATATCGCGGTGGCGCAAACGCGGGTTCTTTGCTTTATTCCTCCTATCCCGGCAATTCGCCGATCGGAGAATCCCATGCGCTTTCGTTTCCCGCATTTCGCCGTCATTGTGGCGGCCATGGTCTTCGCCGTCAGCAGCCAGGCCGCCGAGTTCAGCGAGGTCAATGTCGCCGCCAGCCAGATCAGTTTCACCTTCAGCCAATTCGGCTCGCGGGTCTACGGCACCTTCGGCAGGTTCGAAGGCACGCTCGATTTCGACACACAAAACCCCGGTGCAGCGCATTCGACGCTGCACATCGACCTGACCAGCATCGACGCCGGCAGCAGCGACGCCAATACCGAATTGCAGAAACCCGCCTGGTTCGACACTGCCGCGCATCCGTTGGCGATTTTCCAGTCCACCAGCATCCGAGCCCTCGGCGATGACCGCTATCTGTTCAGCGGCGACCTCACGCTCAAAGCCGTCGCCCGCCCGATAGAAGTCCAGGTCCAGCTGAGCGCAGAAAGCGGCATCGGCATATTCGTCGGCGAGTTTGCGCTCAATCGGGATGACTTCAAGATCGGCGCCGGGGAGTGGGCCGACAGCGTGGTTTCGAAAAACATCGACATTCGCTTTCGCATCGTTGCGCCACAGCGCTAGCGCGAATACGCAAGCGGCGTTGGGCGGCTGACGCGTTACAATGCGCCGGCCCGCTGCGAACGCGTCAACGCCTTTATCCCCGGAGTCAGCCTTTCGATGCACCAGATCAGCCATTTCAAAACGCCGTGCCCGGAGCACATCAATAGCCAGGTCCTGCAACTGGTGGTCGACAACCTGACCGACATCAGCGCCGTCGCGTTGCCGCCGAGCAACCTGTTGTACAACGTTTACCAATACGCGATCGGCTATGAAGTTCACCTCTATCTGGAGGCGTTGAACGGGGCAAAGGGCGTTGCGGTGGAGTTGATCGTGGCGACCGATGTCGACGACCCGCAGAAGGTCATCGGCTTCGTGTTGTACCTGCCGGTGAAGGACGATCCCGAGGCCTGCGGCGTCGCGTACATGGCGGTGGACGCGAGCTATCGGGGCCAGGGTGTGGCCCGCGCGATGCTGCGCGAAATGGTCGGCCGCTACCCGCACGCCGAGTTGACCTGCAGCGTGGCCAAGGTTGGTTATTTCGAAGCGCTGGGGTTTCAAGTGGTCGGCGTGCGCGCCACGCAAGTGCTGATGAATACCCGCGATCACGGCACCGATGGCTTGATGGCAGTGCTGGACACGGCACCGATCTACAGCTCGCTGGAAGTTAGGCAGATTCATCATTACCTGCTGCAGAAGAATGGCAAACGGGCGATGACCGACGCGGAAAAACAGCGCGATCGGCATCTGGACCAACTGACGCGCAAGGCCAACGAATTTGTCCGCGAGCGCTTGGGCGACGCCGCCGTACCAGCCATCACCCCGAGATTGCGCCTGGTGTAACTCCCGCGCCCCAGCCAAATCCCCTGTGGGAGTGAGCCTGCTCGCGATGGCGGTGTGCCTGGCACGCACATGGTGAATGTGGAACTGCTATCGCGAGCAAGCTCGCTCCCACATTGGATTTAAGTTGCCCGCAAAATCCAGCATCCACTGAAGATCCCCTGTGGGAGCCGAGCTTGCCCGCGATGGCGGTGTGTCTGACACGCAAATTGTGAATGTGAAACTGCTATCGCGAGCAGGCTCACTCCCACATGGAGTCTCTGTTGCCCATAAATCCAACATCCACTGAAAATCCCTGTGGGAGCCGAGCTTGCTCGCGATGGCGGTGTGCCTGGCACGCACATGGTGAATGTGGAACTGCTATCGCGAGCAGGCTCACTCCTACATTGGATCTGCGTCGGCCACAAAACCTAGCATCCACTGGAGATCTCCTGTGGGAGCCGAGCTTGCTCGCGATGGCGGTGTGTCTGATTACGCAAATCGTGAATGTGAAACCAGGCTCCCGCCACGCATCGACTCAACCGCGCCGCACTTACACCGCCCCCGGCCAACCGGCCTTGCGCAATCCGTCCAGCAATGTCGCCGCATCCAGTCCCGGCACGGCATGCCCATTGCCCTCAGCGGTTTCCCCCGCCAGCAAAGTGTTGATAATCGCTTCTTCAACCGCTTCCGTCGCGGCCAGAAACAGCTCGCTAATGTGGTCGTTATTCACCATGCTCAAATGATCGCAGGTCGGTGATTTTTTGCTTTCGTAGGCTGCGGGCGGCACGTTGTTACCGGTGGCGAATGCAATGAAAATGTCGCCACTGTGATCTTCATTACCACCCCCTGTTCGAGCCAGCCCCAAACTGGCCCGCTGCGCCAGGCGCGTGCATTGGTGCGGCAGAAGCGGCGCATCGGTCGCCAGACACACCACAATCGAGCCCATCCCCGGGTGTGGCAGCGCAGCTTTCAGAAACGGCGAATCCGCCTGTTCCATATAGCGCCCAACCGGATAACCATCGACGCGCAATTCATGACGGATGCCATGGTTGGCCTGCACAATCGCGCCAACGGTCCAGCCACCCTGAGCACTGTTCAAACGCCGGGAAGCGGTGCCGATCCCACCCTTGAATTCATGGCAAATCATCCCGCTGCCGCCACCGACATTGCCCTCGGTCACCGGCCCGGCCACCGCCGAGTGCAGCGCTTCGGCGACGTGTTCAGGCTTCACATGAAAGCCATTGATGTCGTTGAGCAAACCGTCAAACGTCTCCAGCACCACCGGCATGTTCCAGTAAAGCCGGCCATCGTCCGCCTGCTGCTCGCGGTCGAGCACAATCAGCGCATCGCGGACCACGCCGAGGCTGTGCGTATTGGTGAACGCGATCGGGCTGGTCAGCAGCCCGGCCTCGCGAATCCACTCCAGGCCGGTCGCATCGCCATTGCCATTGAGCACGTGGACGCCGGCAAAACACGGCTGCTGACTGGTCGACCCGAGGCGCGGCTCGATCACCGTGACGCCGGTGAGAATGTCGCGACCATTGGCGGTGCGGCCGCGCACGTTGCTGTGGCCGACGCGAACGCCGGGCACGTCGGTGATCGCATTGAGCGGGCCAGGTTGCAACTGGCCGAATTGGATATTGAGGTCGCGGGCACGTGGTTTCATTGTCGTTCTCATGTTCGATTCAAGCTCATGGGTAGACTTTTGTAGGAGCGAGGCTTGCCCGCGAAAGCGCTGGGTCAGTCAACATCAATGCTGGGCATGATGGCCTCTTCGCGAGCAAGCTCTGCTCCTACGAAAAGCATGTTTTTACTGACCGTTTTTGACCTTGCTCCACACCCGCGTGCGCACGCGCTCGGTGGCGGGCGGCAACGGTTGCAGGGTGAATAGCGTCGCCATCGCTTCAGCCGACGGGTACACCGCCGGGTTGTTGCGCGTCGCTTCCGCCACCAGCGGCGTGGCGCTGCGGTTGCCGTTGGGGTAGGACAAATGATTGCTCACCGGGGCGATGACTTCCGGGCGCATCAGGTAATCGATGAAGGCCAGGCCTTGTTGCGGATTCGGCGCGTCCTTGAGCAATACCAGCGTGTCGAACCACAGCGGTGCGCCTTCTTTCGGCAGGCTGTAGGCGATCTTCACGCCGTTGCCGGCCTGTTCGGCAGTGGTCTTGGCTTCGAGCATCGCGCCCGACCAACCGACGGCCACGCAGATGTTGCCGTTGGACAAATCGCTGATGAATTTCGACGAGTTGAAGTACGCGATATGCGGGCGCAACTTAAGCAGCAACGCCTCGGCTTTCTTATAGTCCTCGGCATTGGTGCTATTGGGCGGCAGGCCCAGATAATGCAAAGCGACCGGCAGCATTTCCGACGGCGAATCGAGCATCGCCACGCCGCATTCGCCGAGTTTGGCGAGGTTTTCTTCCTTGAAAATCAGGTCCCAGGAGTCCACCGGCGCCCTGTCGCCGAGCGCCGCGCGGACCTTGTCGACGTTGTAGCCGATGCCGTTGGTACCCCACAGGTATGGCACGGCGTACTGGTTGCCCGGATCATTGGCGGCGAGTTTCGCCAGCAGCTCGGTGTCCATGTTCTTGAAATCGGGCATCTGCTCGCGGGGCAGCGGTTGCAGTGCGCCGGCCTTGATCAGCGTCGGCAAACTGAAGTTGCTCGCGACCACCACGTCGTAGCCGCTGCGGCTGGTCAGCAATTTGCCTTCGAGCACTTCGGCGCTGTCGAAGGTGTCGTAAACCGGCACGATACCGGTGTCGCGCTGGAAGTCGTGCAGGGTCGTGGGACCGATGTAGTCATACCAGTTATAGACGTGGACGCTGGGGGCCTCGGCGGCAAATGCCGACACCGAGGCCGACAGACAGGCGCCCAGCCCCAGGTTGATATACGTGCGGTGACCACTCATGATGCGGCACTCCTGGCCTGCTGCAGGCCGGTGATAATCAGGAGCTTGCAGGGTATCGAGCGGGGTGGCCGTCACCCATTCCCATCATGGGTTACACGAAAGGGGTAGGGCGTGGACGCGTTGTTGAAAGAGTTGCCGGTGCATCAAGGTCTGGCGCGGGTGTTCGGCGCGTTGGGGCACGACGGATTCTGGCGAGCGCTGGTCGATACGCTGCGCCTGCTGGTGCCGCTGGACAACGCGTTGGTCGCAGTGATGCGCGCCGGACGGGTGCCGCAATTGCTGATCGATTTCGACTCTCGCGCGAGTGCGCCGGAGCAGCAGGAACTTGACCGTTATAGCGCCGGCATGTACTTGCTCGATCCCTTTTATCAGGCGGTTTGCGCCGGCATTGGCGACGGTTTGCACAGCCTCGACGCGGTGGCTCCGGATCAGTTTCAGCAGAGCGAGTATTACCTGAGTTACTTCCGTTCGGTGGTCGGCGGCGATGAGCTGCAGTTCATGATCAACGTCGACGGCGCGGTGCTCGGTTTGTCGCTGGGGCGCTCGACGCGGTTTTCATTACAAGAGCAGGGCCGACTGTTATGCGTGCGCGACTGGGTGCTCGCGGCGATCGGCCGACACCTGCAACTGGTGCCGCCGGAGGGACCAAGCGCCGTGGCCGGGGATTTGGCGACGTTGCTCGATCGCTTCGACGCGCGACTGACCGCACGCGAGGTCGAGACGGCACGGCTGATCCTGCAAGGCTTTTCCAGCAAAGCCATCGCCCAGCAACTCGGCATCTCCCCGGAAACCGTGAAAGTGCATCGGCGCAACGTCTACCACAAACTCAATGTGGGTGGTCATGGCGAGCTGTTTGCGCTGGTGTTGCAGCCGAAGTAATGGTGTCGGCAGAGAGGGCCCATCGCGAGCAGGCTCACTCCTACATTGGATCTGTGTTGCCCACCAATCCAACATCCACTGAAGATCCCCTGTGGGAGCCGAGCTTGCTCGCGATAGCGGTGTGTCTGACACGCAAATTGTGGATGTGGAACTGCTATCGCGAGCAAGCTCGGCTCCTACAGGGGATCTGTGTCGGCCACAAAATCCCGCATCCACTGAAGATCTCATTGTAGGAGTGAGCCTGCTCGCGATACGCCGCGCCTCAATTCCCTTGCTGAAACACCAACGCTTTCAACCCGCATTCAACATCGGCGTCCGGAAATTCCGGTGGGTTTTCCAGGCGTTCGACAAAGCGCAAACTCGGCGCCTCACGGGTTACGCCGTCGATCAAGAAGTCCGAGCCAAACGCCGGATCGTTCATGCACGCCAGCACCGTGCCTGTCTCGGTGAGCAATTCCGGCAAGCGCCGCAGCACGCGCTGGTAATCCTTGGTCAGGAGAAAACTGCCTTTCTGAAACGACGGCGGATCAATAATCACCAAGTCATAAGGGCCTTTGCCAATCACCTTGCCCCAGGACTTGAACAGGTCGTGACCGAGGAATGTCACTTTGCTCAGGTCATGGCCATTGAGCCGATGATTGTCGCGGCCACGGCTCAGCGCCGAACTGGACATGTCCAGATTGACCACGTGCGCGGCGCCGCCCTCGATCGCCGTCACGGAAAACCCGCAGGTGTACGCAAACAGATTCAGCACCCGTTTGCCCTCGGCATTCGCCCGCACCCAATCGCGGCCGTAACGCATGTCGAGGAACAACCCGGCGTTCTGTTTGCGGCCCAGGTCCACCCGATAATTCAAGCCACCCTCGATGATTGTCATCTCATCCAGGGCATCGCCCAGCAGCCATTCGGTGGTGCTTTGCAGCAAATACCTGTGCTGCAGCAGCAAGGTGTGCGCGGCGGATTGCTGCCATTCGGCGGAGCGCGTGAGGTCCATCAGCAACTGCTTCAAATCCTCAAGCTGCTGCGGCTCGGGTTCTTTGAACAACGACACCAGCACCACGCCCTGCAACCAGTCGACGGTCAACTGCTCCAGCCCTGGCCAGCAGCGCCCGCGCCCGTGAAACAGCCGCCGGGTTTCGGCCGGGGCGGTGGCCAGGGAGGTCAGCAGGTGAGCGTGAAGAATGGCGAGTGTGTCAGGGTTCATCGGGCAACGTCGGCAATGTGAGGGGGCGGCATTTTAACCACAAACGTCCTTGAGCAACGTCTGGATATCAACTCGCTGGCAGCGCTGTGCAGCTTTGTTCGGTGATTTCGTCACTTGCTTGTATCAAAAATGAATTTCCTCAGAGTCCGCTGCTCATACCTGATAGGTAGCGTAATTGAGCTGCAAATTCATTTGTGCAATCAGGGAGTGGGACGGTCATGAATCCAATAACAATGGCGGGCGAGCCGGGTCCTGGCGGCTTGATTCTGGTAGTGGAGGACGACCCGTTGATCCTGGAGTTTCTGTGCGAGATTCTGCAGGAAGAAGGTTTTGCCGTAGAGCCGCAGATCAGCGCGGACGCGGCGACGTTGTACCTCGAAGAAAACGCCGACAAGATCAGCCTGTTGCTGACCGACATCACCATGCCCGGCAAGCGCAACGGCGCCGATCTGGCGAATGATTTCGGTGATCGCTGGCCGGAAAAACCGATCATGATCATGTCCGGTTTCGAGACGCCGGAAACTTCCGGGGTGCGTCACGAGGTGTCGTTCATCAAGAAGCCTTGGGCGCTGGGGCAGTTGCTCGATTGCGTTGAAGGCGCATTGAAATCGCGCACCGCGCAATAGGTCGACGCTTTAGCCTGTACGGCGATTCACCCTCTACACAGTCGATTGCGGCCGACCAGCGGTGCTACATTGCCGCACTGGTCCGGCCCGATAGGAAGTTGTCTTTTGTCTGTTCAAAAATCTGTTTTCAACACCTCATACCGCGCGTTTCTGTTCGACATGGACGGCACCGTGCTCAACTCCATCGCCGCCGCCGAGCGCGTCTGGGCCGCGTGGGCCGAGCGTCACGGCCTCGACGTTGCGACGTTTTTGCCGACCATCCACGGTGCGCGCGCCATCGATACGATCAACCGCCAGGCCTTGCCCGGAATTGATGCAGAAGCCGAGGCAAGGTTTATCACCGAAGCGGAAGTCGAGGACGTAGAAGGCATTGTCGAAGTCGCCAACGCGGCGAAATTCCTCAAAACCTTGCCTGCGCAGCAGTGGGCAATCGTGACGTCGGCGCCGAGGGCTTTGGCGTTGCGGCGGATGGCGGCGGCGGGGATTCCCGAGCCGGCAATGATGGTCACGGCCGAGGACGTGAAGGCCGGCAAGCCTGATCCTGCGGGTTATCGTCTGGCCGCTCAGCGGTTGGGCGTGGACGTGACCGAATGCCTGATTTTCGAAGATGCGACCGTGGGTATTCAAGCGGCGGAAGCGGCTGGCGCTGATGTGTTGGTTATCACCTCGACTCACGAGCATCCTGTGGAAACGCCGCACGCGACATTGGCCAGTTACGATGTGGTCGAAGTCGTCGTAGATGCGGATGGCCGACTGCGCTTGCAGCCGACTTGACCGACATTGCATTGATTCGCCACCACGCTGGCTGATCCTTGTCTTGTGGGAGCATGGCTTGCCCGCGATGGCGTTGCTGAAATCGCTATCGCGGGCAAGCCATGCTCCCACAAGACAACCAGAGCACTCGTGAGTATCCGGAACAAATGTATTGCCCGCGCCTGGCTGTTTCCGCACAGGCGGGCTGCGTACCGTGGGGTCACTGCCAACCCACAGGGACGCCCCCATGCTCAATCGTTTGATCCTGCCATTCACCTTGCTCTTCTCGTTCAGCGCCGCCCATGCCGCCGATGCCGAAAAATGGTACCCGTCGAAATACGGTGCCGACGATGAAATCGGTGCGCTGAATCTGTTGAACGCCGACTCGGTGCTCAACGCCGCCAAACTGATCAAGACCGGCAAAACCTACCCGCTCGCCGTACCGATCGACAAAACCCTGCCAGCCTTCCGTCATCGCAGTTTCAACCTGACCAACGTCCAGCCGGGCGAGGCCGGCGGCACGACGATGGGGCCGAACAAATTCACCTTCAACGATGAGCTGGTGGTCGGCTGGACCGGCGTCGGCACGCAGCTCAACGGCATCGGCCATATCGGTATCGATTACGTCTACTACAACGGCAACCGCGCGGCCGATTTCGTCACCGTCGAAGGCGTGAAAAAACTCGGCATCGAGAAGGTCCCGCCGATTGTCACCCGTGGCGTGGTGCTGGACATGACCGCCGTGTACGGCACGCCAATCGTCCCGGAAAAAACCGAATTCAGCGTCGCCAATATCCAGAAAGCCCTCGACCTGCAAGGCGTGACCATCCAGAAGGGCGATGTGGTGTTGTTCAACACCGGTTGGCTGGAACTGCTCGGCAAGGACGACAAAAAATTCCTCGCCGTCGAGCCGGGCATCGGTATGGCTGCCGCGAAATGGCTGGTCGACAAACAGATCGTCGCGTTCGGCGGGGATACTTGGGCGTCGGAGATCTACCCGGCGAAAGACGGCCAGGAGTTCCCGGTCAACCAGTACATGCTGGCCAAGAACGGCATCTATAACCTCGAGCTGATCGACAGCCGCGCGCTGGTCAAAGACAAGGCTTGGGAGTTCATGTTCGTCCTCGGCCAGCCGCTGTACAAAGGCTCGACCCAGGTCAACATCAACCCGGTCGCGATTCACTGAATCGACGTTCCCCCTGTAGGAGCCGAGCTTGCTCGCGATGGCGGTGGGTCAGCCAGTTTTATGTCACTGACCCACCGCTATCGCGAGCAGGCTCACTCCTACAAGGGGATTTTTGTGAGTAGC
>NZ_MKGS01000049.1:0-9090 GCF_002836905.1 Pseudomonas sp. 43NM1
AGGTAGCAGCTCAATGCTGGTCTGACGCCTTCGCGAGCAAGCTCGGCTCCCACAGTGTCAGCGGCGCTTCTCAGGCAGCATGCAGTCCCTGTGGGAGCCGAGCTTGCTCGCGATGAGGCCATCAGCCGCTACATCGTAATCACCTGACACACCGCCTTCGCGAGCAAGCTCAGCTCCTACAGGGTTCGGTGGTTTCGGGACATGCGCAATCCCTGTAGGAGTGAGCCTGCTCGCGATGGCTTCACCTCGGTTTCTGATTCTTTGGTCAGATATTTGTAACGAGTTGTTTTCTAAAACAGCGCAAACCTTTAAAGTTAACCTTTCGGTCAGCTTTGCACTGTCAATTCAGCCCTTTGCTTCGTCAAGAAGGGCTTCTGCAAGACTCGAGATCCCCAGAAAATAACCAGAAGGGCGGACCTATAACCGTCCAGAGGATGATCCATGTCCAACCGTGATATCTCCCGGCGCTCGTTCCTTCAGGGCGGGTTGGTGGCAGGTGTGAGCGTGACGCTTGCGCCGCTCAGCTCCCAGGCGCTGGCTGCCTTGATGGAAAACAGCGTGACCGTGCCGTCCGAGCAATGGCTCGGCAACAACGGCAAGGCGCGTTCGCGCAACGATGCCTTGTCCAAAGTCTGCGGCAGCAAAGTGTTTGCCCGCGACATCCGCGCCAAGGACATGCCGGGCTGGCCGCAGCAGCAGGGCCACGCCATGTTGCTGAAAATCACCAAGGCTGACCGCATCTACGCCGGCTACGACCTGAGCTGGCTCGGCGCCGATTTGCAGCCCGACCGCATCGTCACCGCCGCTGACCTGGACAACGACGGCATCGTCTTTCCGGAAGAGCACGCGCCTGATCCGCTGCTGCCCGAAGGCAAAGTGCCGATGTTCATCGGTCACCCGGTGGCGATCCTTATCTGGAACGATTTCGAGCGATTCCGCCAGGCCAAAGCCAAACTCAAATTCAATGACAAAGCCATCCGCTACGGCGCCCAAGTGCCGTTTTACGAGGGCGATCCCTACGGCAGTTTCCGCTACGTGCGCGTCGGCGGCGCGACCTCGGGCGACGAAGACGAATTCGCCAGCCTCAAGGATTCGATCCTCTTTCCGATGCTGAAAAACCGTCGCCCGGTGTGGAATTCCCAACCCGACCTGCACGGCAACCTGACCGAGCGCGGATTGTTCTACGCCGATCGCATGAAGCAGCAAATCGACACGCCGCCGGACAACTGGCTGGTCTTCGACGAGCGCTACAAAACGCCGTCGATCGAACCCGCCGCGATGGAACCGGACAACGGCAACGGCTGGTACGACCCGGCCACCAAAACCCTGCACTTTGTCGTCGCCACTCAATGCCCGCTGGAAACCGCAACCGACACCGCGAAGATGATCGCGCCGTCGCGTTTCGGCCTCGCCAACCTCAACCTGCACCCGGGCTACACCGTGGGTTACGGCTCCAAGGACCACAACATTTTCGTCTACTACGCTGCGTTGGCCGCGTTGTACGGCGCCGGTGTACCGGTGCGTCTGGCGAATGATCGCTACGAGCAATTCCAGAGCGGCATCAAGCGTCACCCGTTCGACATCCGCTACCAATTGGCCGTGGACAAGACCGATCACAGCTTCAAGATTTTCCGCGCCGAAATGAGCGTCGACGGCGGCGGGCGGATCAACTACAGCCCTTCGGTGGCAGCGGTTGGCGCCACAGCGGCGCAGTCGATCTACTACATGCCGCAGAACGATTTGCAGGTCACGGCCTACCATTCGCGCGCCGTGGAAGCGGGCTCGATGCGCGGTTACGGCACCCTGCAAAGCATGGCGTCGACCGAGATGATGGTCGATGAAATCGCCGGTCGCCTCGGCATCGACGCGATCGATCTGCGCAAGAAAAACGCCATGCTGTCGGGCATGAAAAACACCCAGGGCGCGATCCCTGCCGGTGCTTTGCGTCTGCACGAAATTCTCGACAAGGCTGCGGTCCACGAAGTCTGGAAAAACCGCGACGCGATCAAAAAGCAACGTGAGGCGGCTGACCCGGATCACTGGCATGGCGTCGGTTTTGCGATCTGCCAGAAAGACTTCGGCACCGGTTCCGAAGCGCCGATGGCGAGCATCGAATACACCGCTGACGGCCACGTGACGCTGCGCCATATCGGCATCGAAATCGGCACCGGCATGTCCACCTCGCAAGCCTTGGTGGTGGCTGATTTCATCGGCATCCCGGCGACTGAAGTGAAGACCGGCGAAACCGAGTGGAAAGAGTTGCAGCTGTTCACCGGCGGCAACCCGTACACCATGAGCCAGGCTGAACAGGATGGTTACCTGCGCAACCCGCGCTGGGTCGGCAAACTGGCGTCGGCCTCGTCGGCGACCAACTCGGCTTACTACTTCAGCCACGCCACCCGTGAAGCGGCGCGCGTGCTGTTCAACCACGGCTTGTGGCCGGCGGCATTGCAGATCTGGGGTCAAGGCCCTTACGGCGGCCAGGCCAACCCGTACGTGGTGCGCCGCGAAGACGCGCATTGGGTCGACGGCAAACTCACCGCCAACGGCATGCAACCGCTGAGCTTCGAACAACTGGCCAAACACGCTCACGAAAAAGGTTTGGTGACCGGCGCGACCGTGCACGGTTTCAACCGCTGGAGCTGGGCCGAGGCCGAGTTCAGCATCGACGGTGTGCGCGAGCGCCTGCCACTCGATGGTCTCGCCGTGAAGTACGGCGACGGCGCGCCGAACGCGAAAAAAGCACAGATGACCAGCGCTGGTTTCCATCTGCTCGATCGCCAAAACGCGCATTACCCGGACATCCAGTTGAACAACGCGGCGGTGACTTACTACAGCCCGGTCGCGACGCTGGTGGAATTGAAAGTCAACAAAGGATCGGCCGAAGTGCAGGTGCTCAACCATCACTCGTGGGTCGAGTGCGGTCGGGTGCTGGTGGAAGAATTGGTCAGGGGCCAGCTCGAAGGCGGGATCGCCATGGGCATCGGCCATGCGCTGCTCGAAGAAATGCCGCTGTACGAAGGCGGGCCGGGGGAGGGTGACTGGAACTTCAACCGTTACCGTTTGCCGATGGCGCGGCACGTGGCGGTATGGACGCAAACGGCGGAAATTCTGCCGCCGCTGTCGCCAAGCGACCCGTCCAAGGGCATCGCCGAAGTGGTGATGATCCCGGTGGTCGGCGCCATCGGTAACGCCGTGGCCCACGCCATCGGCAAACGCGTTCGCGACCTGCCTATCACTTCTGCGCGCATCAAGGAGGCCCTCAATGGCTAACCGTCCGCTTCAACTGACCCTCAATGGTCAATCCGTCGGCCCGGTGGACATCCCTGATGACCTGCCGATGATCGACTATCTGCACGAATACAAAAACCTCACCGGCTCGCGCCTCGGCTGCGGCCAGGGCATTTGCCATGCCTGCGTGGTGATCGTCGACAACCCCGACGGCACCAGCGAAGAAGTACGCACCTGCATCACCGGCGCGCACTATTTCGCAGGCAAGAAAGTCCGCACCATCGAAGGTCACGCGACCTGCGATGAGCAGGGCAAAGTCACCGAACTGAACCCGATCCAACAGCGCTTCGTCGATGAATTCGCCTTCCAGTGCAGCTACTGCGCGCCGGGTTTCGTCAACGCCGCGACCGTGTTGGTGGAGAAGCTGCAACGTCAGCCAATCGTCAAAAGTCAGCTGGAAAAAGTCATCGAGGACAGCCTTGGTCACCACATTTGCCGCTGCACCGGCTACGTGCGTTATTACAGCGCGACGCGCAACGTGCTGACCGATCTCGGCCTGGTCAAGGAGGGTTAAAAATGAAGCATTTACTCTCCCGCCTGACCTTGGCGGTCGGCCTGGCTGCGCCGGTGTTGCTGGTGCACGCGGATGATCAGGTCAAGCGCGGCGAATACCTCGCCCGCGCTGCCGATTGCGTGGCGTGCCACACCGCACCGGGCGGCGCGCCGTACGCGGGCGGTCTGCCGATCGTCTCGCCGTTCGGCACGATCTACGGCACCAACATCACCCCGAGCAAAGAACACGGCATCGGTTTGTACAGCGACGAAGAATTCTTCGCCGCGCTGACCGAAGGCAAGCGCCGCGATGGCGCGAATTTGTATCCGGCGATGCCTTACACCTCGTATCACTTGATGCCGCGTGCCGATTCCGACGCGATTCACGCGTACCTGAAAACCGTCGAACCGATCGAGCGTGCAGCACCGGTGACCAGCCTGAGCTTTCCGTTCAACGTGCGTTTGGGCCTGATGGGCTGGAACATGCTCTATGGCAAAGACCTGAAACTGGCGCCGACCGACGGCAAAAGCGACGAGTTCAAGCGCGGCGAATACATGGTCGAAGTGCTCGGCCATTGCGGCGAATGCCACACCCCGCGCGGTTTGCCGGGCGCCATGCAACAAGACAAACGCCTGACCGGCGGCGTGCTCAATGGCTACCTGGCGCCGAGTCTGTTAGCCACTGACCTGGCCGCGCGCGGCTGGAATCATCAGGACCTGAGCACCTTCCTCAAGCACGGCATGAGCGCGCAAGGGACGATGTTCAACGAGATGTTCCCGGTGTTCCACAACAGCACCCAACGCCTCAGCGACCCGGACCTGGCGGCGATGGCCACGTATCTGCTCGGCGATCCGGCGCCCGCGGCGAAAGTGTTGACCGAAGTGCCGCTGGCGCAGATGAGCCCGAGCGCCCAGCGCGGTCGTCAGGATTACCTCAACGTCTGTGCCGGTTGTCACGCGCCGGACGGCGAAGGCAAACCGCACATCGCCGTGGCCATGCGCGGCAACACCACGCTGCGCCTGGAAGACCCGCGCAACCTGTTGCGAGTGATCGAGGACGGCATCGGCGAACAGCAATTCGCCGGGTTCGAACGCATGCAACCGATGCCCGGTTTTGCCGACAAACTCAGCCACGAGCAACTGACTGATCTGCTGAATTATCTGCGTCAGGGTTGGGGTGGTCAGCCGGGTGAACTGGCGGTCGGCGATGTGCAGAAGCTGCAGGCTGACGCGCCGCCGGCCGAGCACAAGGCGCACTGACATGCAGCATCTCGATCTGCAAGTGGTGCGCCGCGCGCTCGAATGGTCTTGCGCCGGTCAGCGCGTGTGGTTGTGCACGGTGCTCGCGACTTACGGCTCGGCGCCGCGTGCGCCGGGTTCGTTGCTCGCGGTGAACGTTGACGGGCAATGGATCGGCTCGCTGTCCGGCGGTTGCGTCGAGGAGGATTTCCTCGAACGCGTTGCCGAAGGTGGGTTCGATCAAGCCGTCAGCGTCGTGCGATACGGCGAGGGCGACGATCCGCGTTCGCGGGTCAGCCTGCCATGTGGCGGCGTGCTCGATGTGCTGGTGGAGAAGCTTGAGGCGGATTGCCACGTTCAGGCGCACCTGCGCGAATTGCAATCGGCGTTGCTCGGCCAGCGTCGATTGATCCGCGAGGTCGATCTGGCCAGCGGTGCGCGCGGCGTGTTTGCCGACAGCGAGCAGGGCGCGCGCATCGAACGTGAGATCGATCGAGTGCGCGTGCGCATCGGCGCTGCTCAGCGTTTGCTGCTGGCCGGTTATTCCAGCGTCGCCCAGGCGTGCGCGGAGTTTGCCGTGGGTCTGGGGTTCGAGGTGATTCTGTGTGATCCGCGCGACGAAGTGCTGGAAGGCGTGGAGTTGCCGGGCGTCGAGATTCGTCGGCAACTGCCATCGGTGTTCATCGCCGACGGCGGCTGCCACAGCGACACCGCCGTGGTGGCGCTGACGCACGACCCACGCATTGATGACCTGGCGATGATGGAAGCGGTGCGCACCGATGCGTTCTATATCGGCGTAATGGGCTCGATGCAAACCTCGCAGAAGCGCTTTGAGCGGTTGCGTCGGATTGGTGGATTAGGTGATGCCGAATTGGCGCGGATACACGCGCCAATCGGTCTGAACCTGGGCAGCAAAACCCCCGCAGAAATCGCCCTCGCAGTCCTGGCCGACATCCTGCGAATCCGCAGCGGCATCCCCCGCGATCGCCTCTGATCCTTGTAGGAGCGAGGCTTGCCCGCGAAAGCGATGCGTCAGGTAAAAATGATGTCGTCTGACACGACCTCTTCGCGAGCAAGCTTCGCTCCTACACGGAACCGCGGTGTTGGTCAGTACCCGAACCTATCCCGCAACCCGTAATACCAAGCCCCCAACGCCGCAAACGGCGTGCGCAACAACTGCCCGCCTGGGAACGGGTAGTGCGGCAGGTCCGCAAACGCATCAAAACGCTCAGCCTGCCCGCGCAACGCTTCGGCCAGCACCTTGCCCGCCAAATGCGTGTACGTCACGCCATGGCCGCTACAGCCCTGCGAATAATAAATGTTATCCCCCAGCCGTCCGACCTGCGGAAGACGCGACAACGTCAGCAGGAAATTTCCGGTCCAGGCGTAATCAATCTTCACGTCCTTCAACTGCGGAAACGCCTTAAGCATCTTCGGCCTAATGATCGCCTCAATGTTCGCCGGATCCCGCGCGCCATACACCACGCCCCCGCCGAACACCAAACGCTTGTCGCCAGTCAGCCGGTAATAGTCGAGCAAATAATTACAGTCCTCGACGCAGTAATCCTGCGGCAACAAACTCTTCGCCAGCGCCTCGCTCAACGGCTCAGTCGTAATCACCTGAGTGCCGCACGGCATCGACTTCGCCGCCAATTCCGGCACCAGATTGCCCAGATAAGCATTGCCCGCCACGATGATGAACTTGGCCCGGACCTTACCCTGCGGCGTATGAACCACCGGATTCGCGCCGCGCTCGATGCGCACCGCTGGCGACTGCTCATAAATAGTGCCGCCCAACGATTCCACGGCCGCCGCTTCACCGAGCGCCAGGTTCAGCGGATGAATGTGCCCGCCGCTCATGTCGAGCAAGCCGCCGACATAGTGCTCACACGCCACCACGTCACGAATGCGCGTCTGATCCAGCAACTCAAGCTGCGTATGCCCGAAGCGCTCCCACAAGCGCTTCTGCGATTCCAGATGCCCAAGCTGCTTGGCCGTGATCGCAGCGAACACGCCGCCGTCCTTCAAGTCGCACTGGATATTATATTTGGCGACCCGCTCACGAATAATCCGCCCGCCCTCGAACGCCATCTGCCCGAGCAGCTGCGCCTGCTTGGGCCCGACACTGCGCTCGATCACATCAATGTCGCGGCTATAACTGTTAACGATCTGCCCGCCATTACGCCCCGACGCGCCGAACCCGACCTTCGCCGCCTCCAGCACCGTGACCTTGAAGCCGTTCTCCAGCAGAAACAGGCCAGAGGACAGACCGGTGTAACCGGCGCCGATCACGCAGACATCAGTCTCCACGTCATCCTGCAACGCCGGGCGCGGCGGAACCGCATTGGCCGATGCGGCGTAATAGGACTCTGGGTAAGGGGTGTTCGCCATCCTGCTGCCTCTGTTTAATATATTTTACGAGTGCCCTGATCCTACCCGACTTAAAAAACCGCCGCCAGCCACCGGAAAATCCCGGTCGCGGCAGCAAAATTAAATATTTTGCATATTCATAGGGTTAGCTCGAAAAAAGGTGTTGACACCCCTCCGGAATTCCGTAGAATGCCGCCACACAGCAGGCACGTAGCTCAGTTGGTTAGAGCACCACCTTGACATGGTGGGGGTCGTTGGTTCGAGTCCAATCGCGCCTACCAAACAAAATCCGCTCTGCTGGGCGGTCTAGAAGGGCTCACCGAAAGGTGGGCCCTTTTTTGTTGTCTGGGGTTTGGGAAATAAAGGGAACGGTTCTATTTGCTTTTTGCCGGAACTGGCAAACCTTGACGCACTCTCTGTTGGACCCGACTCACTCCGTGCGTTGAAAAGGGACTAAATGAGCGGGGGCGGATGACGCGAGATCAACGCCACGTTTGCCGCGATCAGCTAGCAAAGCCAATGGAAGCCTTTCTGCGCGTTTAACCATTGCCAGCTTCATGTTTAACGACACCATCTGTTACGTCCCAATGCCTACAAAACCTTGTGCCCTTGCCTACGGGTAAGACAGAATCCGCCGGCTTGTGCGTCTCTGGGACGGGCTATATCGTCTCCTTGTCACTGAAAAGCAGTGATCGGGTTTGGTAGCCCGCTTCTAAGTAGATGCATGGCGACACTGTATGTAGTCCTATTCCTCGGACTCGACTTTATGGTGGTTATGCGTGGGGCTCATTCGTGAGCGCCGGGTTTCCCGCTTAGACCGGTCTACCAACCCACGCATGGCCGCCACCTCTCGTTTGGTAGCGAGGGTGATGGCTCCGTTTATCTAAGTGGAGTTTCATCAATGTTCAAAGTAACCCCGAATCCGCCGCACACCGATCCAGTACCCTACGACGCCTCTTTCGATCTCGACCCCGATAAGATCAAAGCAGCCGCCGACCGCGCGCTCAAAATCTACCTGAACCCCGGGGCGACGAAAGCGCAGATAGCGCCCCGCAAACCCAGCAGCATCTTCGCCATCGACCCGTCGGCAGATGACGAGACCTTACTCGTCGATGCGTGCGATGCATTTGCGTCCGCGAGCATCATCGTCAACGACCTTGTCGGCCTGACGGAGAATCCGCGACGCCAAACGCTGCTGGTGCTGCAACGGGTGATTACGATGGGCGAGTTAGCGGTCAATCGCGTACTGGATAACCACAAGCCGGGCTAGTCGCCAGGCGATTAACGAGGGGATTGCCCCCTCGTTATTTCGATCAATCAACTATCCCTCCAACACCCGCGCCGGAAAAAACAATTCAAAACACGTCAATCCGTCCGCGCTGGTCACGCCATACCTTCCGCTGTGCAACTGCATGATCGTCGCCACAATCGACAAGCCCAATCCGTTCGATTGCGCCGATCGCTCCCGCGACTCATCGACGCGATAAAACCGGTCAAACAATTTCGGCAGATGCTCCGGCGCAATGGTCGCGCCTCGGTTGCTCACGCGCAAAAAAATGCCGTCGGAGGAGGGCGTCGCGCTGACGACCAATTCCGAATCTGGCGCGCCGTACTTGATGGCGTTCGAACACAGGTTGGCCAACGCCCGGCGCAGCAGCATTGGCTCGGCCCAGATCACGCCGCTGCCGTGCGCGTTGA
>NZ_MKGS01000050.1:0-8975 GCF_002836905.1 Pseudomonas sp. 43NM1
CCCCAAATCCCCTGTAGGAGTGAGCCTGCTCGCGATGAGGCCATCCCAGCCACATCAATACCCAGTGACCCACCACCATCACGAGCAACCCCACCTCCTGCAAAGGCTTTGTTGCCCTTGATCGCCCCGCAACGGTTAAACTTCGCGCTTCTTTCAAAGGAGCTCATATGAGTCACTACCAGCCGGGCATTCTCGCCACCCCTGTTCCGCCTCACGCCCGTCATATGTTCTTCGCTCTCGAATCCGCCGCCGCGCTGCCGGCCGCGCTTGATCACCTGATTCAACTGGTCGACGGCAAGTGCGCCGTGGTCGGTTTTGGCGAGTCGCTGGTGCACGCCCTGCACGCGCAAATCGACGGTCTGCGGGTGTTCCCGGCGATGACCGGGGTTGGCGTCGATAACCCGTCGACCCAACACGCGCTGTGGTGCTGGTTGCATGGCGAGGATCGCGGTGAGCTGCTCAATCGCAGCACGGCGTTCGAAGCCGCGCTGGCCCCGGCATTTCGTCTGGTGCAGATGAACGAAACCTTCCGCCACCGTACCGGCCACGACCTGACCGGCTACGAAGACGGCACGGAAAACCCCCACGACGAAGCCGCCGTCGCTGCAGCACTGGTCGGCGAGGGCGCTGACGGTCTGGTCGGTGGCAGCTTCGCCGCGATCCAGCAATGGCAGCACGACCTCAAAGGTTTCCACGCCATGTCGTCCCAGGTGAAGGACGACATCATGGGCCGCCGTCTCAGCGATAACGAAGAACTCGACGACGCGCCAATCTCCGCCCACGTCAAACGCACCGCCCAGGAAAGCTTCGCCCCGGAAGCCTTCGTGGTGCGCCGTTCGATGCCGTGGATCGACGGCGAGCGCGCCGGTTTGATGTTCCTCGCGTTCGGTTTTTCCCTCGATGCTTTCGAAGCGCAACTGCGGCGCATGAGCGGTCTGGAGGACGGCATTACCGACGGTTTGTACCGCATCAGCCGGCCGATCACTGGCGGCTACTACTGGTGCCCGCCGCTGCAGGACGGCCACCTCGACCTGCGCGCATTGCGCATCGGCTGACAATCAAGGAGTGACTATGAACGTGGTGCGTTGGGGCATGATCGGTTGTGGCAGCGTCGCTGAGCGTAAAAGCGGCCCGGCCTTCTACAAGGCGCCCGGCTCGGCGCTGGTGGCGGTGATGGGCCGGCGACTCGACGCGGTCAGCGATTACGCTGCGCGTCACGGCATCGCCCGGGTCTACACCGACGCGCAAGCGTTGATCGACGACCCAGAGGTCGACGCGGTGTACATCGCCACGCCTCCCGACAGCCATCATGCATACGCTTTGATGGTCGCCGCCGCCGGCAAACATTGCTGCGTGGAAAAACCGATGTCGCTCAACGCCGGGCAAAGTCGGGCGATGCAGCAGGTGTTCAGCGATGCCGGTTTGCACCTGTTCGTTTCCTACTATCGCCGCTCGTTGCCGCGCTTCCAGCAAGTGCGGCAGTGGCTGGAGGAGGGCCGCATCGGTGAGGTTCGACACCTGACCTGGACCCTGACCAAAGCGCCTTCGCCGACCGACCTGACTGGCGCCGACAACTGGCGTACCGACCCGACGATTGCCGGTGGCGGCTACTTCGCCGACCTCGCCAGCCATGGTTTCGACCTGTTCCAGTACCTGCTCGGCGACATCCGCGAAGTCGCCGGTTTCACCGCGCGCCAGGCGGGTTTGTATGCGGCGGAAGATGCGGTCAGTGCCACTTGGCGCTTCGCGTCTGGCGCGACGGGCATGGGTTGCTGGAACTTCGTCGCCGACCGGCGCGAGGACCGCGTCGAGCTGATTGGCAGCAAGGGCCGGATCACTTTCTCCGTGTTCGACGAACACCCCGTGCAGCTTGCAGCCGATGAAAACCTCAGCCTGAATATCGAGAATCACCAACACATCCAGTGGCACCACGTGCTTGGTATGAATGCGCATATCCGCGGCGAATCGCAACACCCGGCACTGGCTGCGGAGGCGCTGAAAACCGATTGGGTAATGGACCAAATCCTCAACCGCTAGCCCCCCACCCCTGTAGCAGCTGCCGAGCACCGCGAGGCTGCGTCCGGCGGCGCAGCCGTCGTAAACTCTGCATGCACGGTGCCCCTGACGCACCCCATTGGCTGATTTGACGACGGCTTCGCCGCCGGACGCAGCCTCGCGGTGCTCGGCAGCTGCTACAGAGGGATCGTTTTTGCGTTCGGCGGCGCAGCCGTCGTAAACCCTGCATGCACCCCATTGGCTGATTTGACGACGGCTTCGCCGCCGGACGCAGCCTCGCGGTGCTCGGCAGTTGCTACATGAAGGGTTCGTTTTTGCTGCGAATCTAACCTTATGCTCAAACAGTATTTCTCAAGCGACGGCACACTTCTCTAAGATCACGTCATAACTCGTTATAACAAGTGATCTGCGATGACCGATAACGTACTTTCCCTAAGCAGCGTTCCGCTGCACACCCAACTGCGCGACGTGTTGCGTGCGCGCATTCTCGATGGCGAATACCCGCAAGACAGCCAGATGCCGTCCGAAAGCGAGCTCGGCGCGCTGTTCAAAGTCAGCCGCATTACGGTGCGCCAGGCGCTCGGCGATCTGCAAAAAGAAGGGCTGATCTTCAAGATCCACGGCAAAGGCACCTTCGTCGCCAAACCGAAAACCTTTCAAAACGTCAGCACCCTGCAAGGCCTCGCCGAGTCGATGACCGGTCGCGGCTACGAGGTGATCAACCGCCTGCGCAGCTTCAAATTCATTGCCGCCGACAAACTCGTCGCCGAGCGTCTGCAAGTCGCCGAAGGGGAAACCGTCGCGCAGATCAAACGCGTGCGGCTGATCAACCGCGAGCCGATCTCGCTGGAAATCACCTACCTGCCGCAGGCCATCGGCGAGCGGTTGGAGAAGGCTGATCTGGTCACTCGCGACATCTTCCTGATCCTCGAAAACGACTGTGGTCTGGCGCTCGGGCATGCCGATCTGGCGATTGACGCTGTGCTTGCAGACAGCGACCTGACCCAGGCGCTGAACGTCGAAGCCGGCTCGCCGATCATGCGCATCGAGCGCTTGACCCACGACGCCGACGGCCGCCCCGTGGACTTCGAACACCTTTATTACCGTGGCGATGCCTTCCAGTACCGCTTGCGGATCGACCGGCAAAAAGGGGATCAGGCATGACCCACAGTTCCAGCTCCATGAATAGAAAGACGCTCGAACAGGAATACGACATCGTCGTGATCGGCGGCGGCACCGCGGGCCCGATGGCGGCGATCAAAGCCAAGGAACGCAACCGCGATCTGCGTGTGCTGCTGATCGACAAAGCCAACGTCAAGCGCAGCGGTGCGATCAGCATGGGCATGGACGGCTTGAACAACGCGATCATTCCCGGGCATTCGACGCCGGAGCAATACACCAAGGAAATCACCATCGCCAATGACGGTATCGTCAACCAGGCTGCGGTCTACGCCTATGCGACCCACAGCTTCGAAACCATCGAGCAGTTGGACCGCTGGGGCGTAAAATTCGAGAAGGACGAAACCGGCGATTACGCGGTGAAAAAAGTCCACCACATGGGCGCCTACGTGTTGCCGATGCCGGAAGGGCACGACATCAAGAAAGTGCTTTATCGCCAGTTGAAACGGGCGCGCGTGAGCATCACTAATCGCGTCGTTTGCACGCGTTTGCTGACGGACGAAGAGGGCGCGGTCAACGGTCTGATGGGCTTCGATTGCCGCACCGCCGACTTCCATGTGATCAAGGCCAAAGCGGTGATCCTCGCCTGTGGCGCCGCCGGGCGCCTGGGTCTGCCGTCCTCGGGCTACCTGATGGGCACCTATGAAAACCCGACCAATGCCGGCGACGGCTACGCGATGGCGTACCACGCCGGGGCCGAACTGGCGAACCTCGAGTGTTTTCAGATCAATCCGCTGATCAAGGATTACAACGGCCCGGCCTGCGCCTACGTTACCGGTCCATTGGGCGGCTACACCGCCAATAACAAGGGCGAACGCTTTATCGAATGTGACTACTGGAGCGGCCAGATGATGTGGGAGTTCCACCAGGAACTCGAAAGCGGCAACGGTCCGGTATTCCTCAAACTCGACCACCTGGCCGAGGAAACCATCCAGAACATCGAGGAGATTCTGCACAGCAACGAGCGCCCGAGTCGCGGCCAGTTTCACGCTAATCGCGGCACCGACTACCGCACGCAAATGGTCGAAATGCACATCTCCGAAATCGGTTTTTGCAGCGGACATTCGGCCTCGGGCGTATGGGTCAACGAGCGTGCCGAGACCTCGGTGAAGGGGTTGTACTCGGCCGGCGACATGGCGGCGGTGCCGCACAATTACATGCTTGGCGCGTTTACCTATGGCTGGTTTGCCGGAACCAACGCGGCGGATTTCGTCGCCGGGCGCGAATTTTCAGCGGTGAATGCCGAGCAAATCGAAACGGAAAAACAGCGGGTCTACGCGCCGCTGGATCGCGAACACGGTCTGCCGCCAGCGCAAGTCGAGTACAAGCTGCGGCGCTTTGTGAACGATTACCTGCAACCGCCGAAAGTCACCAAGAAGATGCAAATCGGCCTGCAGCGCTTCAGCGATATCCAGCGCGATCTCGATCAGATCAAGGCGCACAACCCCCACGAGCTGATGCGCGCGATGGAAGTCAGCATGATCCGCGACTGCGCCGAAATGGCCGCGCGTGCCTCGCTGTTCCGCGCCGAAAGTCGCTGGGGGCTTTACCACTATCGCGTCGATCACCCGCAACGCAACGACAGTGACTGGTTCTGCCATTGCCATTTGAAGAAGGGCGACGACGGCCAGATGACCAGCTTCAAGAAAGCCGTCGAGCCTTACATCATCCCGCTCGATGCCGAAGAAATGCAGGCCTACGACCGGCTGCGCGTCGGCGCGTTTGCGGCCTGACGATCAATCAAAGAGAGTCCGAACCATGGCCTATCAACCCCAGGAAATCTTCTTCCGCTCCAACGCGCCGGTCACGGTCGACGAGGATCTTTGCATCGCCCACAAAGGCTGCACCGTGTGCGTGGACGTCTGCCCGATGGACCTGTTGGCAATCAATCCGGCCACGCAAAAGGCCTACATGGCGTTCGACGAATGCTGGTACTGCATGCCCTGTGAAAAGGACTGCCCGACCGGCGCGGTGAAAGTGGAAATCCCGTACCTCTTGCGCTGATTCACAGGGAGCCATCGCGAGCAAGCTCGCTCCCACAGTGGATCGAAGCCAGCCGAAAATCCTGCCAACACCACAAAACCTGTGGGAGCGAGCTTGCTCGCGATGAGGCCGGCCCTGACAACAAAAGAGCCATCCGGCAACCACCGGACGCCAGATTCAAAACACCCCTCGTTTCCCACCGCGCCCTGATCGTGGCGGAGACGAACATCCTATAAATGATTCGAGGGGCAAAATTCATGTCTTTGCAAACATTGCTGCGTGCAGGATTCGCCGGTCTGCTACTGGCTACATTCACCGTGTCGGCCTCGGCCGAAACCATCCGCATCGCCATCGGCACCCAGGACACCACTATCAACTGCGCCGCGGGTGGGCTGTTGATCCGCGAACTCGGTTTGCTCGACAAATACTTACCCCACGACGGCCCATACAAAGACGCCAAATACGAGGTGGAGTGGAAGAATTTCACCAGCGGTGCACCGCTGACCAACGAAATGGTCGCCGGCAAACTCGACTTCGGCGCCATGGCCGATTTCCCCGGCGCGTTCAACGGCGTCGCGTTCGAAACCGCCGGCAAGCACAGCCTGTTTATCAGCGTGCTGTCGGGCAGCATCAAGGGCAGCGGCAACGGCATCGTGGTGCCGAGCGCATCGAGCGTGCAGTCGCTGGCGGAGCTCAAAGGCAAAACCATTTCCGTGCCGTTCGCCTCCACCGCCCACGGCATGTTGCTGCGCGCGGTCGCGGCGCAAGGCTGGGATCCGCTCAAGGATGTGAACATCATCGCGCAGCCGCCGGAAGTCGCCGGTTCCGCGTTGCAGGCTGGCAAGATCGACGCCCACGCGGACTTCGTGCCGTTCGCCGAACTGTTCCCGAGCCGGGGTTTCGCTCGCAAGATTTACGACGGTTCCCAGGCCAATGCGCCGACATTTCATGGCGCATTGGTCGATCAGGCGTATGCGAAAAAGTACCCGGAAATCGTCGTCGCTTATTTGCGCGCGAGCATTGAAGCCAATCAATTGCTCAGCGCCGAGCCGGAGAAATACAGCGAGTTGATCGCCAAAGTCACCGGGGTTGATGCCGAGGTCAATTACCTGTTCTACGGCCCGTTGGGCGTACAAACCCGCGACCTGAGCTGGAAACCGGAATACCGCCAGGCGGTCGGCACGGCGATCGATACGCTGAAGTTGCTGAAGAAGGCTGATCGCGGTCTCGACCTCAACACGTTTATCGATGACCAGTACATCCGCGCCGCGTTCAAGGCCTCGAATCTCGACTACAGCGCGCAACTGGCGAACTACGCGCCGACACCGATCAACGGCGTGGATGCCGCGACCGGCAAAGCCATCACCGACGTCAGCCATGTTGCTGAAATCTGGGTGCGCGGCGAGCCGAAAGTGCGCCAGTACGCCTCGGCGGAAGCGGCGTTCAGCGCGTTGGCCGGGTTGAAATCGCAAGGCAAAAACATCCGCGCGGTGTATGCGCAGGCGAGTGACAGCGGGATCAAATTGCTGGCGGATCAGGCGTGGTTTGCCAGCGATGCCAAGGGCCGACTCAGCGCATTTCTGCTCAAGGGCCAGGCTCAGCAATTCGCCACGGCCCAGGGCGGCAAAGTGCTCGACTTCACCGACGCCACCACCCAGGCCGTTGCCACTCGCTAACCCCAACACACCGCAATTCCCCTGTGGGAGCGAGCCTGCTCGCGATGGGGGTGGATCAGCCAACAAAAATGCTGAATGTCAGACCGCAATCGCGAGCAGGCTCGCTCCCACAGTGATCTCGGTTGAGAGGAAGATCTATGTCACGATCCATAACACGCTGGATTCCAAGGGCCGCTTCGCTGCTGCTCTGCCTGCTGTTTTGGCAATTCGCTGCCGACGGTCGCTGGAACCTCGGCCTGGTGACCTTCGCCAATGTGCCGACGCCGCTAGCCGTGGTCGATGCCGCGCTTGGCCTCGGCGACTCCGGCAAACTGGCGCAGCACCTGAGCAGCAGCCTCAGCCGGGTATTTGCCGGTTACCTCGCGGCGCTGATCATCGGCATCGCTTTGGGCCTGGCCATCGGCCGTTCGAAATGGGCCGAAGACCTGCTGTTGCCGCCACTCGAAGTGCTGCGGCCGATTCCGGCAGTCGCCTGGATTCCGCTGGCGATCTTGATGTTTCCGTCGTCGGAACTGTCGATGGTGTTCATCACCTTCACCGGCGCGCTGTTCCCGATCCTGCTCAACACCGTGCACGGCGTCGAAGGCGTTGATCCACGCCTGATCGCCTCGGCCAGAAGCCTCGGGGCAGGGCGCCGGGCGATCCTGCTGGAAGTGATCCTGCCGGGCGCTGCGCCAAGCATCATCACCGGCCTCGCCATCGGCATGGGC
Organism: Pseudomonas sp. 43NM1; assembly: GCF_002836905.1. NCBI lineage: Bacteria > Pseudomonadati > Pseudomonadota > Gammaproteobacteria > Pseudomonadales > Pseudomonadaceae > Pseudomonas > Pseudomonas sp. 43NM1. The sequence continues at coordinate 7,565 of NZ_MKGS01000050.1, forward strand.
ACCTCGTGGTTTTGCCTGGTGACCGCCGAAATGATCTCCGGCCAGTACGGCATCGGCTATTACACCTGGGAGTCCTACACCATCCAGAACTACGCCGACATCGTCGTCGGCATGTTGCTGATCGGCGTACTCGGGATGGGCAGCAGCCTGCTGATCAAACGCCTCGGCGGGCTGTTCACGCCTTGGCATCGACCACGAGGAAAAGCCTGATGAGCGTTTTGCAGCAGCCAGAAGGGCGCATCGATATCGCCCAATTGTCGATCAGCCTCGGTGAGGGCCGTGCCGCGTTCGAAGCCGTGCAAGGTCTGGATTGTCAGATCGAGCCGGGGCAATTCGTGTGCATTCTCGGCCCGTCCGGTTGCGGTAAATCGACCTTGCTCGGTGCCTTGGCCGGGCATCTGCAACCGCGTGTCGGCACCCTTAATGTCGACGGCGCGCCGATCCTCGGCCCGTCGCCGCAGCGCGGCATGGTGTTCCAGCATCACACACTGTTCCCGTGGCGCACGGTCCGCGACAACGTCGCTTTTGGCCTGAAAATGCGCGGCGTCGGCAAGGCTGAACGGCACACAGCGGCCGATGAGATCCTCGCGCTGGTCGGCCTCGAAGGCTTTGCCGAACGCTGGCCGGATCAGCTCTCCGGCGGCATGCAGCAACGCGTGGAAATTGCCCGCGTGCTGATCAATCGTCCGCGCCTGTTGCTGATGGACGAGCCGTTCGGCGCGCTCGACGCCCTGACGCGGCTGAACATGCAAGCGCTGCTGCTGGACATCTGGACGCGGATCCGCACCACCGTGGTGTTCGTCACCCATGACATCGACGAGGCGCTGTTCCTCGCCGATCGTCTGCTGGTGATGAGCTCGCGGCCCGGGCGAATCATCGAAGACCTGCGCCTCGACTTCCCGCGACCGCGCACCACCGAGCTGGTCACCAGCCACCCATTTTCACGCTTGAAGCGTCACTGCCTCGAGCTTCTGCGTCACGAGGACGGTCGGCAATTGCCACGCCTGAATCCCCTCGGACTTCCCCAAGAAAACAAACTGCCGCGATTTGCCCTATGACCTCATTATTTGAAACAACCGAAAACCACGACATTCTTGCCCTGCAACCGCGCCTGACCGATGACGATCCCGGTGTGCGGCGCATTGCGCTGATTGAATTGGCTGACCTTGAAGAGCCGGAGGGCCTGCTCTGGCTGGTTGATCGACTGGCCCGGGACCCGACCGAAGAAGTCCGCGCCGAAGCCGCGCGATTGCTCGAAGCCTGGGAGGATGAGCCGGTGGTTGAGGCGCTGTGCCGGGCGCTGACTGATCCGTCATTGGCCGTGCAATCTGCCGCTGCGCAGAGTTTGAGCCTGCTTAAAAGCGCAGCGGCCGGACGGGTGATTCTGCCGTGGACCGCGCATGCCGATATC
>NZ_MKGS01000051.1:0-8900 GCF_002836905.1 Pseudomonas sp. 43NM1
GTCGCCACGGGGTTGTCAGCAGAGCGGTCGCGATCAACGCTTGGGCAATTCGATCACGACTTTCAGCCCGCCCCACTCGCTTTCCAGCAACAGCATCCGCCCGCCCCAGGTGTCGACGATGTCGCGCACGATGCCCAGGCCCAGGCCATGGCCGTCAGTTTGCTCGTCCAGCCGTGTGCCGCGACTGAACACCTGGGTCCGCTGATCTTCAGGAATGCCCGGGCCATCATCCTCGACGCTGACTTCAAACTGTTGCGCGCTTTCAACCACGCTCAGGCGTACTTCGGCGTCCGCCCATTTGCAGGCGTTGTCCAACAGGTTGCCGAGCAATTCGAGCAAGTCCTCGCGATCCCACGGCAAGAGCAAACCGGCCGGCGCACGATAGCTCAGGTCGAGGTGTTCACCGTGGATCATGTTCAGTGTTGCCAGTAATCCCGGCAGCTCGGCATCACAATCGAACAACACGCCCGGCAACGCATCGCCGGACAAACGTGCACGATTCAGTTCACGATTGAGCCGCTGCTGCACCTGCTCCAACTGCTGCTGAAAGACCTTGCGTAACTCCGGATGCGCATCAAGTTTTTCGCTCGACGCCAGACTAAGCAACACCGCCAACGGGGTTTTCAAGGCATGGCCAAGATTGCCCAGCGCATTGCGCGAACGCTTGAGGCTGTCTTCGGTGTGGGCGAGCAAATGGTTGATCTGCGCCACCAGCGGCTCGAGTTCCACCGGCACTTGATCGTCGAGTTGCGAGCGCTGGCCTTGCTGCAATTGGGCGATCTGTTCGCGGGCCTTTTCCAGCGGCCGCAAGGCGCGGCGCACGGTGATCCGTTGCAGCAGCAGAATCAGCAGCAACCCGGCCAGCCCCAACCCCAAACCTACCTGTTGCATGCGCAGGAAACTCTCGCGCACCGGCGTGTAATCTTGCGCGACGCTGATCGAGATCGACTGGCCGAGCCGTCGATAGTCCGACCGCAGCACCAGCAATTGCTGGCCTTCGGGACCGAGTTGCAGATTGCTGTGCAACCCGGCGTGGTCCAGGCGCGGCAGTTCCTGGTCCCACAATGAGCGGGAGCGCCAGTGACTGTCGGCAAAATCGATGCGGAAGTAATGCCCGGAAAACGGTCGCTGATAGGCCGGCGACAAGTGCCGCTCATCCAGCTGCAACCCTTGCGGCCCGCGCACCAGCGCCGACAGCAGGTTTTCACTGTCGTTGCGCAGACCGGCCTCGAGGTAGCGCTGCAAACCCATTTCGAACAACCACAAACTGGTTTGCGCCAGCACCAGGCCGACGATCACCATCACGCTGATCAGCCCCAGGCTCAAGCGGCGCTGAATTGATCTCACTGCGCTTGCCCGCCGAACAGGTAACCTTGGCCGCGACGGGTTTCGATCACGCTGCGCCCGAGCTTGCGCCGCAAGTGGTTGACGTGGACTTCGAGCACGTTGGAATCGCGCTCGGTTTCGCCATCGTACAGGTGTTCGGCGAGGTGGCTTTTCGAGAGGATTTGTTCGGGGTGCAGCATGAAATAGCGCAGCAGGCGAAACTCGGCGGCGGTGAGTTGGATGTCGGCGCCGTCGCGGGTCACGCACTGGCGGCCCTCGTCCAGGTGCAATCCGGCAGCCTTGAGCGTTGGCTGATTGGCCTGGCCGTGGGAGCGGCGCAACAAGGCCTGGACGCGCAGGTGCAACTCTTCGGGATGAAACGGTTTGGTCAGGTAATCATCGGCGCCGGCCTTGAGGCCTTCGATACGCTCGGCCCACGAACCGCGCGCGGTGAGGATCAGCACCGGCGTCGCCAACCCGCCGGCGCGCCACTGCGTCAACACGTCGAGGCCCGGCACACCGGGCAAGCCGAGGTCGAGGATGATCAGGTCGTAAGGCTCGCTGCTGCCCTGATACACCGCGTCGCGACCATCGGCCAGCCAGTCCACGGCGTAACCCTGGCGGTTGAGGCCGGCCATCAATTCGTCGGCCAGGGGCACGTGATCTTCCACCAGAAGCAAGCGCATCGATCAATCTTCCTTGTCTTTCAGTAGTTCGCCAGTGGCAGCCTTGATGTCCAGCTCGCGGACCACGCCTTCGGTGGTCAGCAACTCGACTTCATAAATGTACACGTCGTGCTTTTCTTCCAGCTCGGCTTCGAGCAGTTTCGAGCCCGGATAACGGTCCAGTGCTTGCTGCAGCAATTGCTCGAGCGGCAGGATCACGCCCTGCTGACGCAAGCGCAAGGCTTCGTCCTGGTCCAGGTCGCGCGCCACGACCACCGAGCAAAACGTCAGCAGCACCAACGCCGTGCGTGAAAATGAAAACAGCTTCATTACGTATCCTGATGATCCTTGAGAACCTGCCCGCTGACAGCGTCCAATTCCAGGTCCCACTCAACGCCCTGCGGGTCGCGCATTTCCACCTGATAGATGTACTTGCCGTACTCTTCTTCCAGCTCGGTTTCGGTGATGGTCGAACCGGGATGTTTGATCAGTGCGGTGGCGTTGAGCTTCTCGAAAGACACAATGGTACCAGCGTCGCGCAGTCTGAGGGCTTCGTCGGGGCCGAGGTCGCGAGCCTGGGCGATGCCAGCGGTCATGCCGATGATGGCAGCGAGGGTCAGGGCAGTCAGGGTTTTCATGGGTGTCTCCGTGTTTATTATGATGTTGCGCAAGGAGTGCACCATAGCGGGGCGAACTTAACTGAAGCTGAATTGCCATCATTGCTCGGGCGTGTCCTATGCCCTTGTAGGAGCCAGGCTTGCCGGCGAAGGCGTCCTCGAAATCGCCTTCGCCGGCAAGCCTGGCTCCTACAGTTCGTCGTTGACCTGTCTATAATTCCCCGTTCGCCAAACATTGAGACCGGTATGACCGCCATCCACATCAAGTTCCCTTCCCTGACGCTCAAGGCCGGCCCGCGAGCCTTTGCGCGTATTCGCGAGAACGGCCTGAACGCCGCCGACGTCGGCACCCTCCCCGGTGCGGCGGGCGGGCCCAAGGCGTTGGGCATTCAGGGTCTGGACCTGGCGCTGTTTGGGGAGTGGCTGCCGGCGGCGCCGCGCGAGCGTTCGCTGATCGGTGCCTCGGTGGGTTCCTGGCGCTTCGCCAGCGCATGCCTGCCGGATGCGGCCGCGGGCATTCGGCGCCTCGGTCACCTGTACACCGAGCAGAATTTCGACAAAGGCGTGACCATGGCGCAGATCAGTCAGAGCTCGCGGCGCATGCTCGATGAACTGCTCGATGGCCGCGATGCGACGATCCTCGACAACGCGCATTACCGACTGAACATCATGGTGGTCAGAAGCCACGGTTTGCTCGCGCATGATCATCGCGGCCGGCTGGGGCTGGGCTTGTCGTCGGTGATTGCCGATAACCTGCGCGGGCGGGCACGGCTGGCGCGGCACTTCGAGCGCCTGATCATTCACGATCCGCGCCTGGCGCCGCCGGTGAATGCGCTGAACGACTTTCCGTCGCGCTTCGTCGCCCTGAATGCCGGCAACTTGCGTCAGGCGCTGCTGGCGTCGGGCTCGATTCCGATGGTCATGGAGGGCGTGCGCGACCTGCCGGGGGCCGGCGCCGGGACCTTCCGCGACGGCGGTCTGCTCGACTATCACCTCGACCTGCCCTACAGCGGCGACGGCATCGTGCTCTATCCGCATTTCACCGATCGAGTGATTCCCGGCTGGTTCGACAAGACCCTGCCGTGGCGCCGCGCCTGCACCACGCGCCTGCAGGATGTGTTGCTGCTGGCGCCGTCGAAGGAATATCTGGCGCGCCTGCCCTTCGGCAAACTGCCGGACCGCAACGACTTCAAGCGCTTCATGGGCGATGCGTCGAGCCGGCAGAAATACTGGCGCGCGGCGATGGATGAGAGCCGGCGCATGGGCGACGAGTTTCTCGAACTGGCCGCCAGCGGTCGACTTGGCGAGCGCTTGCTGACCCTTTAGTCAGGACAAGCTGTTAAACTCGCCGCCTGCCCAAATCGCCGCGGCGATCGCCACCTGACAGAGCTGGAATCATTTTGGAAATTTTCAAAGAGTTTACCTTCGAGTCCGCCCACCGCTTGCCCCACGTGCCGGACGGCCACAAGTGCGGCCGCTTGCACGGTCACTCGTTCAAAGTCGCGATTCATCTGAGCGGCGACCTCGATCCGCACACTGGCTGGATTCGTGACTTCTCGGAAATCAAAGCGATCTTCAAGCCGCTGTACGAGCGCCTGGACCACAATTACCTGAACGACATTCCTGGCCTGGAAAACCCGACCAGCGAAGTGTTGGCCAAGTGGATCTGGAATGAATTGAAGCCGTTGCTGCCGGAACTCAGCGCCATCCGCATTCATGAAACCTGCACCAGCGGCTGCATTTATCACGGCGAGTGAACCCGCTGTTGGAGAAGAACCACCGGCGACGGTGGTTTTTTTATGCCTGTCGTTTCGCGCTCACGACCGGTACAGTCGGGCCCCATCCTTGGCTCCAAAGGAGTCCGTGTCATGTCGCAGCTAATTCGTCCCGCTACGCTTGAGGATATCGCGCAGATCGAGGCCATCGTCGAGGCGGCTTACTCGCCTTACATTGAACGTATCGGCCGCAAACCCGCGCCGATGCTCGATGACTACGCCAGCCAGGTGCTGGCCAGGCGCGTGCATGTGCTTGCCGATGAGAAGCACCTCAGCGGTTTTGTGGTGTTGATCGACACGGAAAACTATTTGCTGCTGGACAATGTTGCCGTGAGCCCGGCGCTCAAGGGCCAAGGCCTCGGCCGGCAGTTGCTGGACTTCGCCGAACGTCATGCGCTGGAGGCGGGATATTCGTCGATCCGCCTGTACACCAACGAAGCAATGAGCGAAAACCTCGCGCTATACGCCCGCCGCGGTTTCGTGGAAACCCATCGGGTCGAAGAAAACGGTTTGCGTCGCGTGCACATGAGCAAGTCGCTATAACGGGCACAAACCCCGTGCCCACCCGAGCCCCAATGTAGGAGCGAGGCTTGCCCGCGAAGGGGCCGTGCCAGGCAACATCATCGTCGACTGACCCAGCGCTTTCGCGGGCAAGCCTCGCTCCTACAGGGCTGCGTGTTGGCATAAACCCCATGACCACCCGAGATCCATTGTGGGAGCGTGTTGGGCATACCGAGCCCCAACGGCAAACCTGCACTTTTCGTCCTATGCTTTCGCGCTCGAACATGCCAAGAGGACATCCTCATGACTGACTGGCCGCTGGCTCAGACTTATCGTTTCAACGGACATTGCGTGCGCTACGCCATGCGCGGTGACGGGCCGCCGTTGGTGTTTGTGCATGGCACGCCGTTTTCTTCCTATGTGTGGCACCGCATCGCGCCGCACTTTATCGCCACACATCGGGTGTATTACTTCGATCTGCTGGGTTACGGGCAGTCCGAGAAAATCAGCGGCGACGTGTCCCTCGGCGTGCAGAACGAACTGCTGGCGCAACTGCTCGACCACTGGGGCCTGCAGCAACCCGACGTGGTCGCTCACGATTTCGGCGGCGCCACCGCGCTGCGCACGCATCTGCTCAACGGCAAAAACTACCGCAGCCTGACGCTGATCGATCCGGTGGCGCTGACGCCCTGGGGTTCGCCGTTCGTGCAGCATGTGCGCCAGCATCAAGCGGCGTTCAGCGGCCTGCCGGATTACATCCAGCGCGCAATTGTGCCGGCCTATATCCGTGGCGCGATTCAACGAGACATCCCTGACGAGGAACTGGCGCCCTACGTGCAGCCATGGCTCGGCGATTCGGGCCAAGCGGCGTTCTACCGGCAGATCGCACAAATGGACGAGCGCTATACGCAGGAAGCCGAACCGCTGTACCCGAGCATTCGCTGCCCGGTACAGATTCTCTGGGGCGAAGATGATCAGTGGATCCCGATCGAACGCGGGCGCGCGTTGCACCGGATGATCCCGGGATCGCGCTTCCACGCCATTGCCAATGCCGGGCATCTGCTACAAGAAGATGCACCGGAAGCGATCGTCGCGGCACTGCTGCGGTTTTTGCCGTTATCACGCAATCCTTAGTCACCCTCGCTACAGGTGATGGGTCTGCCTCATTACGGTGTCGCGGTTTCAACACTGCGCACCGCTTTCGCCCGCAACGCCAGGCAATCCCCGCGCCTGGACTATAAATAACCCCATCACTCCAGCCTTGGCACGACCACTGCAACCCTTCTCGCGTCCCTCATCCCAGCAAGGAATGCCCCATGGCGCAGAACGATCCCGGCAACGATTACCCGCTCAGCGAAGTACCGATGCATGCCCGCAAGGGCCTTGCCTCCACGGCCATGGTGCTGCTGGGTTTCACCTTCTTCACCGCAACCATGTTTGCCGGCGGCAAGCTCGGCGTGGCGTTCAGTTTTGCCGAGATGATGGCGGTGATCGTTGTCGGCAATCTGCTGCTCGGCATCTACGCGGCGGCGCTCGGTTACATCGCCTTCAAAAGCGGCCTCAACTCAGTGCTGATGGGGCGTTTCTGCTTTGGCGAAGTCGGCAGCAAGCTCAGCGATCTGATCCTCGGCTTCACCCAGATCGGCTGGTACGCCTGGGGCACCGCCACCGCGGCGGTGGTGCTCGGCAAATATTTCGAGCTGAGCGAAGGCACGGTGCTTGGGCTGATGGTGCTGTTCGGCATGGTGTTCTGCGCCACCGCGTATGTCGGTTATCGCGGACTGGAAATCCTCTCCTACATCGCAGTGCCGGCGATGATGTTGCTGCTGATGCTGTCGATGTGGGTTGCCACGGTGAAGGTCGGCGGCTTCGACGGTTTGCTCGCGGTGATACCGACGGGAACACTCGATTGGTCGACCGCCATCACGCTGGTGTTCGGCACCTTCGTCAGCGGCGCGACGCAAGCGACCAACTGGACACGCTTCTCGCGTTCGGCACGGGTGGCGGTGCTGGCGAGCCTGATCGGCTTCTTCATCGGCAACGGCCTGATGGTGTTGATCGGCGCTTACGGCGCAATCGTCTACCAGCAACCGGACGTGGTCGAAGTGTTGTTGCTGCAAGGTTTCGCAATGGCTGCGATGGCCATGTTGCTGCTCAATATCTGGAGCACCCAGGACAACACCATCTACAACTTCGCCGTCGCCGGTTGCAATCTGCTGCGCACCGGGCGGCGCAAAACCGTGACCCTGGCCGGCGCGGTGATCGGCACGCTGCTGGCGCTGCTGGGCATGTACGACATGCTGGTGCCGTACCTGATTCTGCTCGGCACGGTGATTCCGCCGATCGGCGGAGTGATCATGGCGGACTTTTTCTTCCGTTATCGCGGTCAATATCCACGACTGGCCGAAGCCCGGCTGCCGGCGTTCAACTGGTCCGGACTGAGTGCCTACGCCGTCGGCACCATCGCCGCGTTCAGCTCGCCGTGGGTCGCGCCGCTGGTAGGCATTGCCGCTGCCGCGCTAACGTATGTGTTATTGACCGGCGTGCTGGGTGTCCGCACCGCCGTCGCACCACTACAAGATCTATAAAAGGATTCGCCTGATGCACATCATCAACGCCCGCCTGCGCAACCAAGAAGGCCTGCATGAACTGCACCTGGAAAACGGCCTGATCGGAAGCATCGCCCGCCAGACCGAAGCCCCGACCCTCGGCCCCGGTGACCTCGACGCCGGCGGCAACCTGGTGGTGCCGCCCTTCGTCGAGCCGCACATTCACCTCGACGCCACGCTGACCGCCGGCGAGCCGCGCTGGAACATGAGCGGCACGCTGTTCGAAGGCATCGAATGCTGGGGCGAGCGCAAAGCGACGATCACCCTCGAAGACACCAAGACCCGCGCCAAAAAGACCATCCAGACCCTCGCCGCCCACGGCATCCAGCATGTGCGTACGCACGTCGATGTCACTGATTCGAGCCTCACTGCGCTCAAAGCCATGCTCGAAGTGCGCGAGGAAAGTCGACACCTGATCGACCTGCAAATCGTCGCGTTCCCGCAGGAAGGCATCGAGTCGTACCGCAACGGGCGCGAGCTGATGGAAGAAGCGATTCGCATGGGCGCCGACGTGATCGGCGGCATTCCGCACTTCGAATACACCCGCGATCAAGGCGTCAGTTCGATCAAGTTCCTGATGGACCTGGCCGAACGCACCGGTTGCCTGGTCGACGTGCATTGCGATGAAACCGACGACCCGCATTCGCGCTTCCTCGAGGTGCTGGCCGAAGAAGCACGCAGCCGTGACATGGGCGCGCGCGTCACCGCCAGCCACACCACGGCGATGGGCTCCTACGACAATGCCTACTGCGCCAAGCTGTTCCGTTTGCTCGGGCATTCGGGAATCAATTTTGTCTCCTGCCCGACCGAAAGCATTCACCTGCAAGGCCGCTTCGACAACTTCCCGAAACGCCGTGGCGTCACCCGCGTCAACGAGCTGCTCGAAGCCGGGATGAACGTGTGTTTCGGCCAGGATTCGATCGTCGATCCATGGTATCCACTGGGCAACGGCAACATCCTGCGTGTGCTTGAAGCGGGCCTGCACATTTGCCACATGCTCGGTTACCGCAACCTGCAAAGCGCGCTGGACCTGGTGACCGACAACAGCGCAAAAACCATGGCGCTGGGCGACCGTTATGGACTGGAGCGCGGGCGCCCGGCGAACCTGCTGATCCTGTCAGCGGACAGCGATTACGAGGTGATTCGTAGCCAGGGTCTGCCGCTGTACTCGATTCGCGGGGGTGAGGTTTTGATGAAACGGCAGATGCCGAGCGTGGAATGGCCGCAGCAGTTTTGAATGTGAGTTGAAATGGGAGGACGCCTTCGCGGGCAAGCCTCGCTCCTACAGCGGATTTATGTGTTCACCACACCCCCCCTGTAGGAGCGAGGCTTGCCCGCGAAATCAATCTCCCAATCACCCGATCAACCGCGCCGTACCAAACAACCTCACCCGACTCAATTCACCGC
>NZ_MKGS01000052.1:0-8890 GCF_002836905.1 Pseudomonas sp. 43NM1
GCACCACGCTGTACATGATGCTGATGGCGGCGTGGGCCGCGGTGTTGAGTCGTCTGTCCGGGCAGGACGATGTGGTCATCGGTTCGCCGGCCGCCAACCGGCAGCGCGCCGAGGTCGAAGGCTTGATCGGCCTGTTCGTCAACACCCTGGCGGTGCGCATCGACACGTCCGGCGAGCTCGACGTCGCGGCGCTGCTGGCCCGGGTCAAGACGCAGACGCTGGCAGCGCAGGCCCATCAGGACTTGCCGTTCGAGCAAGTGGTCGAAGTCACGCGACCCACGCGCAGCTTGGCGTACAGCCCGTTGTTCCAGACTTCGCTGGCGTGGCACAACCTCGAAAACCCGGCGTTGACCTTGGCGGATTTGCGTGTGGAAGGGCTGGCCGAAGCCAGTCATTTTGCCAAGTTCGATGTGTCGCTGAGCCTCGGCGAAGGGCAGGGCCGGATCAGCGGCGTGCTCGAATACGCGACGGCGCTGTTTGATCAATCGACGGCGCAGCGTTTTGCCGGTTATTTTAATCGGCTGTTGCAAGCGATGGTCGCCAATGACCAAGCGCTGCTGGCGCAGGTGGACTTGCTCGATGAGCCCGAGCGCCGGCAGTTGCTGGTGGATTTCAACGCGACCAGCCGTGCTTATGCGCAAGCGCAAACGGTCCATCAACTGTTCGAGGCGCAAGTGCTGCTGCGCCCCGAAGCCTTGGCGGCGGTGGACGGCGCGCAGCCGCAGGGCTATGCCGCGTTGAGCTATGCCGCGCTAAACCAGCGCGCCAATCAACTGGCCCACCACTTGATCAGCCTTGGTGTGGCGCCGGGCGACAGCGTGGCGATAGTGCTGGAACGCTCGCTGGACTTGCTCGTCAGCCAATTGGCTGTGTGCAAATGCGCGGCGGTGTATGTGCCGCTGGACCTTAATGCCCCGGCCGAACGCCAGGCCTTCATGCTGCGCGATAGCGGCGCCGTGTGCCTGTTGACCCGCAGCGGTCTTGCCAACAACCTTGCCAGCAGCGGCGCGCTGCAACGGGTTGACCTCGACCGGCTGACGCTGACCGGGTTGCCGACGTATAACCCGCAACTGCCGCAGTCTTCGGAAGCGGTGGCGTACATCATGTACACCTCCGGTTCGACCGGCACGCCAAAAGGCGTATTGGTCCCGCACCGGGCGATCACGCGGCTGGTGCTGAACAACGGTTACGCCGATTTCAACCCACAGGATCGCGTTGCGTTTGCCTCCAATCCGGCATTCGACGCGAGCACCATGGACGTCTGGGGGCCGCTGCTCAATGGCGGGCAAGTGCTGGTCATCGATCATCAGACACTGCTCGAACCGGCACGATTTGGCCAAGTGCTGAGTGACGCCGGTGCGACTGTGTTGTTCGTCACCACGGCGTTGTTCAACCAATACGTGCAACTGATTCCCGAAGCGCTAAAGGGCTTGCGAATTCTGCTGTGCGGCGGCGAACGCGCGGACCCGGCGGCGTTTCGGCGTTTGCTGGCGTTCGCTCCAGAACTGCGCCTGGTGCATTGCTACGGACCCACGGAAACCACCACTTACGCGACCACTTATGAAGTGAAATCGTTAGCGGCGGATGCCGACAGCGTGCCGATTGGCCGGCCGATTTCCAACACGCAGATTTATCTGCTGGACGCTTTTCGGCAACCCGTGCCAATCGGCGTTGTCGGCGAAATCTGCATCGGCGGGCAGGGCGTGGCCAAGGGGTATTTGAATCGCCCGGAGCTGACTGCCGAAAAGTTTGTGCCTGATTTGTTCCGCGCCGATCCCGACGCCTTGCTGTACCGCACCGGCGACCTCGGGCGCTGGAACGCCCAAGGCTTGCTGGAATGCATCGGGCGTGATGACGATCAGGTGAAAATCCGGGGTTTCCGCATCGAATTGGGCGAGATCGAAGCCCGGCTGGCCACCGCTAAAGGCGTCAAAGACGTGGTGGTGCTGGCCCGCGAGGACGCGCCGGGGGACAAGCGCCTCGTCGCGTATTACACCGCCGACGACGCGCTTGACATCGAATATCTGCGCACGCACCTGCAAGGTCAGTTGCCGGACTACATGACACCGGCCGCCTACGTGCACCTGGCCAACCTGCCGTTGACCGCTAATGGCAAAGTCGATCGCAAAGCGTTACCCGCGCCGCAGCCAAGCGCAATGTTCAGCCGCGACTATGCGCCGCCCGTTACGCCGTTGGAGCAGAACCTTGCGCGCTTGTGGGCCGACGTGCTGACCCTGCAACAGGTCGGTCGCCACGACAACTTCTTCGAACTGGGCGGCCACTCTTTGTTGGCCGTGCGCCTGGTCAACCTGATGCAAAAATCCGGTTTGCCGGTGACCCTGGCCGAGTTTTTCCAGCACGCCAGCATCGAATCGATGGCCACTCACTTGAGCCAGCGCTCAGGTACGGCTGCCGACGATGAGCATCTGATAAAAGTGCGCGTTGGCGGCAGTCAGCCGCCGTTGTTTCTGGTGCATGAGTTCAGTGGTCAGGACCTGTATTTTCCGGCGCTGGGTCGGCACATCGCCGAAGGCATTCCGGTGTACGGTTTGCCGGGGCTGGCGCTGGGGCAGGAACAGTTGCAAACCATGCACTGTCTGGCGGCGCGGCTGGTGAAAATCATCCGTTCGGTGCAGCCGCACGGGCCTTATCGGCTCGCGGGCTGGTCTTTTGGCGGGGTGTTGGCCTACGAGATTGCCGCGCAGTTGCTCGGGGCTGACGAGACGGTGGAATTCCTCGGTTTGATCGACACTTATGTGCCGCGTCTGGCGGATCAGGGCAAGGCGCGCTGGTCTGACCGCCATGCAGGCAAACGCCAATTGTTGCTGCTGTGCACGCAATACTGGACCGGCCAGGGCGCTGCGGGTGAGGCCGCGCTCGGACAATTGCAGGCCCTTGAGCAATCCCTTGAACAGCTGGATTTCGACTCGTTGCTGCAAACCTGTCGTGAGCAGCAACTGTTGTACCCGCAAATCGCCGCTGCGGCGGACCGCGACGTGCGCCATTACCTGGAACGCGAGGTCGGTCACGGTCATGCCATGGCCCATTACAGCCTGGCGCCGCTGCCGGTGCCGCTGCATCTGTTCGTGGCGCAGGAGCGGCCGCCGGCCTTGGCGCACCTGAGCCAAACCCTCGGTTGGGCCGAGGTGCTGACGCCCGAACGGCTGCAGTGCATTGGTGTGCCCGGCGATCACCAAAGCATGATGAAAGCGCCGCACATCGCCGCGCTGGGGCAAGCCATCAGCGCCGCGATCGAGGCCTCGGCAGCGTGGGTAAAAGCGCAGCCGCCGTCGCGCCATCAACCTTTACTGCCGTTGCAGAACGGTCAACCGGGGCATGCGCCGATTTTCTGCGTGCCGGGCGCGGGCGACAGCGTCACCGGGTTTATCGGTTTGACCCAGGCGCTCGGGCCGCAGTGGCCGATCATGGGCCTGCAACCCCGCGGGCTGGACGGCGAAGCGGTGCCGCACAGCGACGTCGAGAGCGCGGCCGAGCATTACCTCGAAGCGCTGGAACGCCATTACCCAGACGGCCCATTGCACCTGCTCGGCCACTCGTTCGGCGGCTGGGTCGCCTGTGAAATGGCCGCGCGGTTGCAAGCGCAGGGGCGTGAAGTGGCATCGCTGACCTTGATCGACAGCGAATCACCCGGCGGCAACGGCGTGGTCGGCAAGCCGTACACCACCACGGCGGCGTTGCAGCGTTTGATCGAGGCCATGCAACTGGCCAGCGGCCAATCGCTGGGCATCGAACCGGCGCAGTTTGCCGACGCGGATGACGCCACGCAGTTGCAGCAGTTGCACGCCGGCATGGTGCGCGTCGGGCTGATTCCGGCACGTTCGACAGCGCAGTCGATTCACGGCTTGGCGCGCACATTCGCCACGGCGCTGCGCACGGTTTATCAACCGCTTCGGCCCTACACCGGCGCGGTGCGTCTGGTGCTCGCCGACGACCCGACACTGGATGCCGCCGGCAACCAGCGCGAACAAATGGCGATGCTCGAAGGCTGGCGCCAGCACTGTCGCGAGTTGGCGGTATGGCACGGGCCGGGCAACCATTTCACTTTGCTCAAACCCCCGCACGTGTTGCACCTGGCCGCGTGGTGGCGCGATGGCCTGGCGCCGCCGAGCACCGCGCGGATGTCTTGAATGCCGTTCGCTTGAACACAGGCCCGGCCGCTGCCGGTCGGGTCTGCCCTCAACGCTTTTTGTGGTCATTTATGGAAAAGTCGAAGGTACGCAAAATCGGTTTGGCGCTGGGACTGGCTGCGGTGGCCGGGTTGATTTTCTACACCGTGCAGGCGCCGGCCGAGCCGCCGCAATACCTGCTGGCCAGTGTCGAGCGGGCGGACATTGAAAACGCCGTGTTGGCCACCGGTTTGCTCGAAGGCATCAAGCAGGTCGATGTCGGCGCGCAAGTGTCCGGACAAATGAAGTCGCTCAAGGTCAAGCTCGGCGACAAGGTGAAAAAGGGCCAATGGCTGGCGGAAATCGATCCGCTGGTGCTGCAGAACACCTTGCGCCAGGCCCAGGTCGACGAAGAAAACCTGCAAGCGCAACGCCGCGCCACGCTGGCCCAACTCAAGCAGACGCAGGCGGTTTACACGCGTTATCGCGACTTGCAGGAAGACGCCTCGATCTCCCGACAGGATTTCGAATCCGCCGAATCCGCCTACGACGTGCAGCGCGCCAACCTGTTGTCCCTCGATGCGCAAATCAAGAGCGCGCACATTCAGATCGACACCGCCAAGGTCAATCTCGCCTACACGCGAATCGTCGCGCCGATTGACGGCGACGTGGTCGGCATCGTCACTCAGGAAGGTCAAACAGTGATCGCCCAGCAACTGGCGCCAGTGCTGCTGAAACTGGCGGACCTGGACACCATGACCGTCAAGGCACAGGTCTCGGAGGCCGACGTGATTCACATCACGCCGGGGCAGGACGTGTATTTCACCATTCTCGGCGAGGACAAACGCTACTACGGCAAATTGCGCGGCACCGAACCGGCGCCGCAAAACTTCCTCGAAACCCAGACTGCCGGCACACCGAAACAGAACACTGCGGTGTTCTACAACGCGCTGTTCGATGTGCCAAACCCGGACCATCGTTTGCGCATCGCCATGACTGCGCAGGTGCGCATCGTCCTCGATACCGCCACCTCGGTTTTGACCGTGCCGGTCGCGGCGCTTGGGCCGCGCAACAGTGACGGCACATTTCCGGTGCGCGTGCTGGATGCCAAGGGCCAGGCGCAAACGCGCAACGTGCAAACCGGGATCAATAACAACGTCAAGGTTCAGGTCAACCACGGCCTGGCCGAGGGCGACAAAGTGGTGATTGGCGATCCGCTGCCCGCCGTGGCCGGGAGCTGAACATGAGCCAGCCATTACTCGAACTTCAGGGCATCACCCGCAGTTTCATGGCCGGCGAGCGTGAGTTTCTCGCGCTCAAGGACATCAGCCTGACGATCCATTCCGGGGAAATGGTGGCGATTATCGGCGCTTCCGGTTCCGGCAAATCGACCTTGATGAACATCCTCGGTTGCCTCGATTACGCGACGGCCGGCAGCTACAAAATCAATGGCCTGGAAACCCGAGAACTCGACGATCAGGCGTTGGCCGAGCTGCGCCGCGACTACTTCGGTTTCATCTTCCAGCGTTACCACTTGCTGCCGCACCTGAGCGCGATGCACAACGTCGAGATGCCGGCGATCTATGCCGGCACCGCCGAGGTCAAGCGTCATGGCCGCGCCAGGGACCTGCTGGCGCGGCTGGGTTTGTCCGGGCATCTGACGCATCGGCCGAGCCAGCTCTCGGGCGGGCAACAGCAGCGCGTGAGTATCGCCCGCGCCTTGATGAACGGCGGTGAAGTGATTCTCGCCGACGAGCCGACCGGCGCGCTCGACACCACCAGCGGCAAGGAAGTGATGCGCATCCTGCTGGAGCTGCACGCGGCCGGGCACACGGTGATCCTTGTCACCCACGACCCGAAAGTCGCCGCCAACGCGCAACGGATCATCGAGGTCAGCGATGGCCAGATCCTCAGCGACCGGCGCAACGAACGCGCCGAGCAGCCGTTGTCCACCGAGCCATCAACCACGCTCAAACCGAACGGCACGCGGCGGCTGGTGGCGAGCCTCGGCTTGTTCAAGGAAGCGTTCAACATGGCGTGGGTGGCGCTGATTTCCCATCGCATGCGCACGCTGCTGACCATGCTCGGGATTGTCATCGGCATCACTTCGGTGGTGTCGATTTCGGCCATCGGCGAAGGCGCCAAGGGCTACGTGCTCAAGGACATTCAGGCGATCGGCAGCAACACCATCGACGTCTATTCCGGCACCAGTTTCGGCGACAGTCGGGCGACCGCGATTGAAACCCTGGTGCCGGCGGACGTGCTCGCGCTGAGCCAACTGTATTACGTCGACAGCGCCACCCCGGTGGTCGGGCGCAACCTGTTGCTGCGCTTTCGCAACATCGACCTGAATGCGCAGGTCAACGGCGTCAGCGATCAATATTTCAAGGTCAAGGGCCTGAAAATGGCGGCCGGCATTGCCTTCAGCGAAAGCGATGCGCGGCGCCAGGCGCAAGTGGTGGTGATTGACCACAACACGCGTCTGCGGCTGTTCGGTGCCGGGGTCGATCCGCTGGGGCAGGTGATCCTGATCGGCAATTTGCCGTGCACAGTGATCGGGGTCACTGCCGAGAACAAGAACATCTTCGCCGCGAGCAAATTGCTCAACGTCTGGGTGCCTTACGAAACCGCCGCCGGACGTTTGTTGGGCCAACGTTATCTGGACAGCATCACCGTGCGGATCAAGGACGGCCAGCCGAGCAAAGTGGTGGAAGATCACGTCAACAAGCTGTTGCTGCAGCGCCACGGCAGCAAGGATTTCTTCACCAATAACCTCGACAGCATCATGCAAACGGTGCAGAAAACCAGCCGCTCACTGGCGCTGTTGTTGTCGCTGATTGCGGTGATTTCGTTGCTGGTCGGCGGCATTGGCGTGATGAACATCATGCTGGTGTCGGTGACCGAGCGCACCCGCGAGATTGGCATCCGCATGGCGGTCGGCGCCCGCCAATCGGACATTCGTCAGCAGTTTCTGGTGGAAGCGGTGATGGTTTGCCTGATTGGCGGGGTGATCGGCATTTCGCTGTCATACGCCATCGGCTATCTGTTTTCGCTGTTCGTCAAGGAATGGCAAATGGTCTTCTCGATGGGCTCGATCATCACCGCATTTGCCTGCTCGACATTAATCGGCATCGTTTTCGGTTTTGTCCCGGCGCGCAACGCGGCGCGCCTGGACCCGATTGAAGCGCTGGCGCGCGATTGAGCACGAGGTATGCGCTCAGGCCAGCGTGAAGGACGTCTCGGTGGCCGCGCGGTCCTGCGCTGAATACATCCAGCGTTTCAGCGAATGGCGGCCACTGATGCCCATTTTTATCGCGGCGCGCTTGAGGTAGCTTTCGACCGTATTGGCCTTGAGGTTGAACTGCTGCGCCAACTCGGGCGCGGTGCTGCCGGCGAGCAAGCCGATGCACACTTCCAGTTCGCGATTGGACAGGCGCAAACCGGACTGCACCAGGCGCTCGGAAAAACGCTGGCGCAACACGTCGAGGCGCTGGCCTTCGCTGCTTGCGGTCGCGTGTTCGAGGCCGATGGCGGCGTGGTGCAGGGCGGCGACGTGTTTTTCCACCATCGGCAGCAGCAGCGGGGCGAAACCTTCGAAAAGCCGTCGATCCTGCGCGGAAAAGTCCGCAGCGTGCGGCGATCGATGCACCGAGACCAGATAACGCACATTGCCGTCGCGGCGGCTCATGTGCAATTGCGGCGAAGTCTCGGTGGTGGGCAGCGACGTCAATTGCGCGCCGAGCCAGCAGCCGCAGGTTTGCGTTTGCAAATGCCCGTGGGCGTCGACGTTGGTTTGCGAAATGTGCGTGGCGTCGATGGCCAGGCGGGTGAGCATCAGCTCGTGGAGCATCTGCGCAAAACCGCGCGTGCCAGTGCTGGCAATGACTCTGCCAATGTGCGGAAACAGAATTTGTGTATTCATCATTTCATCCGTGAGTTTGAGGTGTTGAGGTCCAGGTCCTTTTGCGCGATTTGATGAGGTAAACGGCACGATTGCCGATCACGCCGACGATGCGGCTGCTTCGTATCCTAGTACAGAGCGGCGTAGGAGGTAGTGGCAAAATGATTTTTTTGCACTGATTTGTAGCAGCGTGCTGTGGAGCGGGGGTTGATTGCATCAGGCGAGATTGGTGCTGGATGGGCGGCCGTCATCGCGAGCAGGCTCACTCCTACATTGAATCTGCGGTGAACACGGTTTTGTGATCGACATGCAACCCTGTAGGAGCGAGGCTTGCCCGCGAAAGCGGTGTGTCAGTCGAGATTGATGTTGGCTATGCCACCGTCATCGCGAGCAGGCTCGCTCCTACATTGAATCTGCGGTGAACACGGTTACGTGATCGACACGCAACCCTGTAGGAGCGAGGCTTGCCCGCGAAGACGGTGTGTCAGTCGCTATCGATGTTGGATATGCCACCGTCATCGCGAGCAGGCTCACTCCTACATTGAATCTGCGGTAAACACGGTTTTGTGATCGACATGCAACCCTGTAGGAGCGAGCCTGATCTGGTCAAGTAATCCTGGACACCAATTACGGTTTTTTCACGCCGCCATTTTCTCCATGGCGACCGGTGATCGGTAATCGTTGTAGCTATGGAGCCTGAAGTTGTTGTAGCGCACCACGTAGCGCTGCAAATCAGCCCGGGCTTCATACTCCGAGCGGTAACCGGCTTCAGGCACCCACTCTGATTTCAGACTTCCAAAGAAACGCTCCATCGGGGCGTTATCCCAGCATTCGCCTTTACGACTCATGCTTTGCCGCAGTC
>NZ_MKGS01000053.1:0-8857 GCF_002836905.1 Pseudomonas sp. 43NM1
CAGGAAAGTAGCCTGCGCGACGCCGGGTATGATCCGCAGCAGCTCGCCGAACTGCGCGCGCGATTCCCGAAAGTGGCGGGCAGGGCGCCAGTGGTCGCGCCAGTTGCGCCGGTTTTGGCAGCGGTCCCAGCGGCGGTTGCGCCGTCGGCCGTCAGTGATGACTTCCAGTTGAACCTCGACGATCTGTCGATGGATTCCAATTGGGACCTGGTCAGCCCGTTCGAGAACTCGTCGCCGTCGCTGGCGAAAACACCGCCAGCGCAGGAACCGGCGTTCACCTCAAATCTGCACGTGCTGCCCGACGTCTTCGAAATGCCCGACGAGCCGACGCCCGTCGAGTCACTCCTTGACGAACCATTGCTCGATGAAAATGAGCTGGAATGGGACGCCGTCCCTGATACCCAGGCGCTGGACGATGATTTCCTCGATGCCTTCAACGAGCCCGGCCAGTCGCTGGAGCTTGAGCCCTTGACCGCTAACGCTGCGGACAACGCCAGCAAACTTGAGCAAGCGCAGACCTGCATCGACGACGGCGATCTCGACAGCGCCATCGAACTGCTCAACGAGTTGCTCAAGGACGGCGACGAACCTCTGAAGCAAACCGCGCGCAGTCTGCTCGCCGGTATCCGTTAGCACCGTCAGCTCATTACCTTGCCATTCCCATTCCCATTCCCATTGCAGCAGCGAGCAGGCTCGCTGCCACTTTTTTGATCTTCGCGCTCAGGAGCTTCAGCGATCATGGCCGTACAAAAAGCGGAAATTGTCATCACCTATTGCACGCAGTGCCAGTGGCTGCTGCGCGCGGCGTGGCTGGCGCAGGAACTGCTCAGCACCTTTGGCGATGACCTGGGCAAGGTGTCGCTGGTGCCGGGTACGGGCGGGGTGTTTCATATCTTTTGTGATGACGTGCAGCTCTGGGAGCGCAAGGCCGATGGCGGTTTCCCGGAAGCCAAAGTGTTGAAGCAGCGCGTGCGCGATCAGATCGACCCGCAGCGCCACCTCGGGCACAACGAACCCACTCAGTGAGACGCGGCTTCGGCGGCCACGGCTTTCTTGCTGCTGGCGGATAACCGACTGGAGAGCACAATCGCGACGATGATCAGCGCGCCGCCGAGGAGCATGCGCAGTGTCGGGTTTTCATCGAACAGCAGCCACGCCACGCTGATGCCGTACACCGGTTCCAGCGCAAATACCACGGCGGCGGTTCGCGCCTTGATCACCGCCAGACTGGCGACGAACAAACTGTGCGCGACGCCGGTGCAGAACACCCCGAGCAGACCGATCCACAACCAGTCGAGGGGGCGCACGTCGCTCAACTGCGGCGCGGCGAACGGCAGCAGGCACAGCGCGACCACCACGTTCTGGCACAGCGCCGCTTGCACCGCCGGAATGCGCCCGGAACTGGCGCGGTTGGTCAGCGACAGCAGGGCGAACAACAAACCTGAGCCCACCGCCCAGAGCAAGCCGGTAGTGGCGCCGCTGGCGAGGTCGAAGTGCGGCGTGACCAGCACCAGGCCGATGCTGACCAACACCACCAGCAGAATTTCATTGGCGCGGATCCGCTCGCGGAAAATCAGTCCTTCGAGGATCACCGTGAAGGCCGGAAAACTGGCAAACCCCAACGTCGCAATCGCCACCCCGGCGACTTTGACCGCGATGAAAAAACTCACCCAATGCCCGGCCAGCAGCAAGCCGCTGAGCAGCAAACGCCGCCAGTCGAAGGCTTCGAGTGTCTGCCAGCGGGTCGTGCTGGCAAACCGGGCGAAGACGGCCAATGCGAGCACCGCGAATGCGGCCCGCCCAAACACGATAACGCCGGGGGAGGCGGCCGCGAGTTTGCCGAACACGCCGGTCAGGCCAAACATCAATGCGCCGATATGCAGTGCGCCGAGGGCGGTACGGGGAGTCATTGTGATCCTTGATAAACGTTGGAGGCCGACAGGCATCCTCTCTGTAGCAGCTGGCGAAGCCTGCGTTCGGGTGCGCAGCAGTCGTGAATTCAGACGATGCGGTGCATCAGGAAGGATGCGCACTCAGGTTTGACGACTGTTGCGCAGCCGGACCCAGGCTTCGCCAGCGGCTCCATTTAATCGCGCAACGGCCTCGCGTGTCTGTCGGCAAACTAGCGACTTTTGTCGCCGGCCTCGCGTCGCAGTTTCCCCGGCGAGGCTCCGAACTCGCGCAGCACTGCCGCAGCAAACGCGCTCTGCGAACTGTAACCAACCCGGCAGCCGATCTCGCCAATCGGCAACGCCGAATCCCGCAACAAACCCACCGCCATGTGCAGTCGACGGCTGCGAATGTAGTCCATCGGCGTCTGCCCGCATTCGGCGACGAACCGCGCATGCAGGCGCGCCGCCGACAACCCGGCAATCCGCGCCAGGTCCGCCACTTGCAGCGGATACGCAGCGTATTGATCGATGTGCGCATTCAGTGCCGCATACGGCAGGCGCCGGCCACCGATCACTTCGGCTTTGACGTTGTTCAGGCTGGCGAGCAACAACACCGCCCCTTGCTGGGCAATCAGCGGATCGCTCACCGGACTGTTCGCCAGCCAACTGACCAACTGGCTCTGCCCGGCATCCAGCGGCAGGCGTCCGGCGTTGTCGAGCAAGCGGCGGCTGGCGTCGGCATGTTCCCCCAGCGATTGCGCGAGCCATTGGTCGCTCGGCACATCCAGCACCAGGCAACGGCTGCCATTGGCGCTGCCGCAGGCGTGATGCATGCCGGACGGCACCACCACAAAACTTTGCTGGATCACCTGACTGCCACGCCCGTCGACCTCGAAATCCAGCGCGCCCGACAGCCCGAACACCAATTGCGCGTGGTCGTGGCTGTGGATGATCAAGTCTTCCGTGTATTGGCGCAGCGTGAGGATCGGTCTCATCGCAGGTCTCCTGGCAAAGTGCGGCCAGTCTACACCGGCTCGGCGTTATCACAGGCGTGGTCACAGGCGTTGGCACAGGCCTTGTCACAGGACTGACGCGCGACTGTCACAGGCGATTAACCGGCCCGGCGCACGCTGCTGAAAACATCGCAGAGGGTTGCCCATGACCAGCGCCGAGCTCGCCCGACCCAGCCGTAAACAACGTGTGCGCACTTTATGGATTTCCGACGTGCACCTCGGTACACGCGATTGTCAGGCCGAGCACTTGTCGCACTTTCTCAAGGGTTACCACGCCGACAAGGTTTACCTGGTGGGCGACATCATCGATGGCTGGAAACTGCGCGGCGGCATGTATTGGCCGCAGGCGCACACCAATGTGATCCGCCGCTTGCTGACCATGAGCAAGCGCGGCACCGAGGTGATCTACGTCACCGGCAACCATGACGAATTCCTGCGGCGTTATTCGAAGCTGATTCTGGGCAATATTCAGTTGGTCGATGAAGCGGTGCACGTCACCGCCGATGGCCGTCATCTGTTGGTGATTCACGGCGATCAGTTTGATGTGATCACCCGCTATCACCGCTGGCTGGCATTCCTTGGCGACTCGGCCTACGAGTTCACCTTGACCCTCAACCGCTGGCTCAATCACTGGCGCGCGCGTTACGGCTACGGCTATTGGTCGTTGTCGGCGTACCTCAAGCACAAGGTGAAAACCGCGGTCAGTTTCATCAGCGACTTTGAAGAAGCCATCGCCCACGAATGCGTCAAACGCGGATTGCACGGGGTGGTGTGCGGGCACATTCACCATGCCGAGATTCGCCAGGTGGGCGGCGTCGATTACTTGAATTGCGGCGATTGGGTCGAGTCGTGCACGGCGCTGATCGAACATTGGGACGGCTCGATCGAGCTCTATCGCCTGGCCGACGCGCAGGCGCGCGAAGCTGAATTGAAAGCGCTGAAAATTGCGGAACCGGCTTAGGCAGGTTCGACGCCTTCGCGGGCAAGCCTCGCTCCTACGGGAGAATGCATTCCAAGCGTAGGAGCGAGGCTTGCCCGCGAAGGGGCCATCACGATCACCCTGAACTCAGGCCGGCGCGTGTTCTTGCATCGCTTCCTTGTAGATCGAGTTTTTCGGTTGCGCGAACACGCGTTGCATCATCGGTTCGAAGAAGCTCAGCGGCAGGTTTTCATAGGACGGATCAAACGCCGCCGCATCGTATTTGGCGCAGAACTCGATGGTCGCGTGGTACTGCGGATGGTCGCTGAATTGTTCGCGCAGGTGCCGATCCATGCCCAAGTGATGGAAGAAGTAATAACCCTGGAAGATCCCGTGTTTCTCGACCATCCACAGATTGTCGGCGCTGATAAACGGCTTGAGAATCGCCGCCGCAATGTCCGGGTGATTGTACGAACCCAGGGTGTCGCCGATGTCGTGCAACAGCGCGCAAACCACATATTCCTCATCGCGGCCATCGCGAAAGGCACGGCTCGCGGTTTGCAGCGAATGGGTCAGGCGATCGACCGGGAAGCCGCCAAAGTCGCCCTCGAGCAACTTCAGGTGCGCGACGATTCGTGTCGGCAATTGCCGGGCGTAGGCACTGAAATCTGCGGCGATGATCGCCCAGTCTTCTTGCGTGCCGTCCTGCATATGGGTGAAGCGAGCATTGGCGTTCATCGGCGATCTTCTTGTTTTCAACGAAGTTGGGCGGGTTTTGCCCGGGTTTTGCCTCAGTGTAGAAGCTCAACACGGCCGCGCAGTGGCTGCGCGGGACGCATTGCTGGCCCGCCGAGCCTAGAACGGCACGCGGCCGAGAATCATGTCGCGGTACATGACGAAATCGCCGAGCAGGCTGTAGAACGGATGCTGAAAGGTTGCCGGACGATTCTTCTCGAAGAAGAAATGCCCGATCCAGGCGAAGGTGTAGCCGGCCAGTGGCAAGGCGATCAGCAACATCCATGCGCCACGGCCGATGGTCAGCGCCAGAATGAAAATCACCAGCGTGGTGCCGATAAAGTGCAGTCGTCGGCAAGTGCTGTTGGCGTGTTCGCTGAGGTAGTACGGGTAAAACTCAGCGAAGCTGTTGAAACGCTTGGTGTTTTCCACGACTGCGGTCTCTGTGTTTGTCTGTGGCTGTCAGTTGATTGTTGCTCTGACGGCAAGATGTTCTGCGGGTAGCTTATTTGAGTCTAGAGTGATCATTGGTAACAGCCAGTGACAATGGGCGCCACTTTAGTATCCTTCGGTAATTGGCCGTAGCATGCGGCTCATCATTTAAGTAAACGCCATGAGCGAACGAACGACTTCTGCAAGCTGGGCGATGGGGATTGTCAAAGCAATTGAAATGGACGGCCTGGATTGCCGGGTTTTGTTCAAGCAACTGGGGCTCGACTACGCATCGCTGGATGATCCGGATGCGCGCTTCCCGCAAGATTCGATGACGCGGCTGTGGCAGCGCGCGGTCGAGCTGTCGGGGAACCCGGCGATTGGCCTGAACATGGGCAAAGTGGTGCGACCGGCGTCTTTTCATGTCGCCGGGTATGCGCTGATGTCCAGTCAGACACTGGCCGAAGGGTTTCAGCGGCTGGTGCGTTATCAGCGGATCATTGCCGAAAGCGCCGACCTGAGTTTCCGCCTGCTGGATGAGGGTTACGCGCTGATCCTGACGGTCCACGGCGACCATCTGCCGCCGACCCGCCAGAGCGCCGAAGCCTCACTGGCTTGCGCGCTGGCCCTGTGCGGCTGGCTGACCGGGCGCACGTTGCAACCGCGCAAAGTGCTGGTGCAGGGCGATGAGCCAGCCGATCTCGAACCGTATAAACAAGCCTTTCATGCGCCGCTGGTGTTCAACGCGCCCTACGATGCGCTGATCTTCGAACGCGCCGACATGGAAGCGCCGCTGCCTACGGCCAACGAGGCGATGGCGCTGCTGCATGACCGTTTTGCCGGTGAATACCTGGCGCGGTTTTCCGAAAGTCGGGTGACCCACAAGGCGCGGCAAGTGCTGTGCCGTTTGCTGCCCCAAGGCGAGCCGAAGCGCGATACCGTCGCGCAAACCCTGCATTTATCGCAACGCACCTTGCAGCGCCGGTTGCAGGAAGAGGGCACGAGTTTCCAGACCTTGCTCGATGACACTCGACGCGAACTGGCCGAGCAATACCTGGCGCAGCCGAGCATGACCTTGCTGGAAATCGCCTATCTGCTGGGCTTCGCCGACCCGAGTAACTTCTTTCGCGCCTTCCGCCGCTGGTTCGACGCCACGCCCGGCGAGTACCGCGCGCGGTTGCTCGATGCGCCGAAGCAGGTCAGTGACGCCAGAACGCCGGAATACACAGAACAAACACGGTAATGATTTCCAGTCGGCCGAGCAGCATGCCGAACGAGAGAATCCACTTGGCCGCATCCGGCAACGTCGCGAAGTTGCCTGCCGGGCCAATCGTTTCGCCCAGGCCCGGACCGACGCCGGACACGGTGCTGGCGGCGCCGGTCAGCGCGGTCATCCAGTCGACGCCGAGCAGCGACAGGAGCAGGGCGATCACGCAAATGGTGATGGCGAAAAAGAACGAGAACGTCAGGATCGAACGGACGATTTCTTCGTCGAGTCGGTGGCCGTTGTACTTCTGCTTGATCACCGCGCGCGGGTGAATCAACTGGTTAAGGTTGGCCTTGAGCAGGATGTAGGCGACCTGGAAACGGAAAATCTTGATCCCGCCCGCGGTCGAGCCGGAACAGCCGCCGACGAAGCCCAGATAAAAGAACAACATCAGCGAGAAATTGCCCCAGAGGCTGTAGTCGCCCAGCGCAAAACCGGTGGTGGTGATCACCGACGTCACGTTCAGCGCCACGTGGCGCAGTGCTTCGAGCCAATGCAGGTTGGTGGTCCACCAATACCAGGTGCCGAGTACCAGCCAGGTCACCAGCAACATGCCGAGCAAACCCTGCACTTGCTGATCCTTGATCAGCGCTCTGCGATTGCCGCGCAAGGTCGCCACGTAGAGGGTGAACGGCAGGCTGCCGAGAATCATGATGACCACCGCGACCCAATGCACCGCAGGCTGTTTCCACTTCGCCAGCGACAGGTCGGAGGTGGAGAAACCGCCGGTGGAAATTGCCGACATCGCGTGGTTGATCGCGTCGAACAGGCTCATCCCGGCCCACCAGAACGCCAGACTGCCGAGAATGGTGATGCCGACATACGCCGCAACGATCAGCCGCGCAACCATGTGCGAGCGCGGCATGACCTTTTCCGAGCGGTCCGAGGATTCGGTCTGGAACAGGCGCATGCCACCGATTCGCAGCAGCGGCAGAATCGCCACCGCCATGCCGATAAAGCCGATGCCGCCGATCCAGTGCAGCAACGAGCGCCACATCAGAATGCCGGGCGACATGTCGTCGAGGTGATTGAGCACCGTGGAGCCGGTCGCGGTGATGCCCGACATGCTTTCGAAGAATGAATCGGTGTAGCTGATGTGTTGGGTCAGCAGGAACGGCAACGCGGCGAAAATGCACACCACCAGCCAGCTGCTGACGGTCAACAGGTACATGTCGCGCGGACGCAGATGCACGTGTTCCGGGCGGCCGGGGATCACCAGCGCGAGGCCGGCGACGAAGGTGATCATGCTCGCCCAGAGGAACGACGGCAGGTCGCCCGTGCGGTCGAAAATCACCAGCGTGGCCATGGGCACGACCATGGCGATGGCCAGCGTGATCAGGAAGATGCCGATGATGAATCCAATAATGCGTAAGGTCGGCAACGCCATGAAGTGCGCTCGGGCAGTAATAGGGAAGGGCGCCATTCTACCTGCGGGGTCCGGCATGTAAACCGGCACTCCCAAGGTCGATGCAGCTAGAATAGCCAAACATTTTTTACAGGAGGTGGCCGATGCAGGCTCTCGACGCTTTGCTCAACCGTGTTTCCGTTCCTCGACTGGTCGAACCGGCCCCTAGCGCTGAACAACGTGAAGCATTGTTCGCCGCCGCCATGCGCGCACCGGATCACGGCCATTTGCAGCCATGGCGCTTTTTGACCGTCGAAGGCGCGGCCCGCGAGCAAATGGGCGAGCTGCTGGCCGAAGCGGCGAAATTGCACGACGGCGAAGTCTCCGAAGCGGCGGTGGACAAGGCGCGCAACGGTCCGCTGCGGGCGCCGTTGGTGGTGGTGGTGATCGCGCGGTTGCAGGATCACGTCAAATATCCGAAGTCCGAACAGTTGTTGGCAGCCGGCTGCGCGGCCCACGGGATTTTGCTCGCGGCGTACGCGCAAGGCATTGGCGCGGTGTGGCGGACCGGCGAGTTGGCGTATTCGGCGCATGTGGCCAAAGGTTTGGGCTTGACCGAAGGCGAGGAAGTGATTGCGTTCCTGTACCTCGGCACCCCGCAGAAAGAACCGCGCGTGGCCGAGAAAGTCGACCTGGCTGAATTTGTCAGCGCCTGGCCTGGTAAAGCCTGATACAGGTTGTTTGTGGGTGAGGGGTGAGTCATTGAGAGTCACCCCTCACCCCAACCCTCTCCCCAAAGGGGCGAGGGGGCTGACCGAGTTGCATGGGCTATGTGCTGCGACCTGCGGCTCTGAGTCGAACCAGGATTTGAAAGGCTTGAAGATGGGCTCCCTTTCCCCCTCTCCCCAAAGGGGCGAGGGGGCTGACCGAGTTGAATGAACTATGTGCTGCGACCTGCGGCGCCGAGTGAACCAGGGTTTGAAAGGCTTGAAGATGGGCTCCCTTTCTCCCTCTCCCCAAAGGGGCGAGGGGGCTGACCGAGTTGCATGGTCTATGTGCTGCGACCTGCGGCGCCGAGTCGAACCAGGGTTTGAAAGGCTTGAAGATGGGCTCCCTTTCCCCCTCTCCCCACTGGGGCGAGGGGGCTGACCGAGTTGCATGGGCTATGTGCTGCGACCTGCGGCGCCGAGTCGAACCAGGGTTTGAAAGGCTTGAAGATGGGCTCCCTTTCCCCCTCTCCCCACTGGGGAGAGG
>NZ_MKGS01000054.1:0-8164 GCF_002836905.1 Pseudomonas sp. 43NM1
CGCGTGCTCGGCAGCCAAACCGCGCTGGTCACCGGGCCCAAGGGTGAAGAAATCCACTGCGACCAATACGGCCGCATCAAAGTGCAATTCCACTGGGACCGCGAAGGCCAGGCCGACGACAAAACCAGCTGCTGGATGCGCGTGTCATCGAGCTGGGCCGGCGACCGCTACGGCGCCATCGCCATCCCGCGCATCGGCATGGAAGTGCTCGTCACCTTCCTCGAAGGCGACCCCGACCAACCACTGGTGACCGGTTGCTTGTACCACAAGGAAAACCTCGTCCCCTACGAACTGCCCGCGAACAAAACCCGCACCGTGTTCAAAACCCTCAGCTCACCGGGCGGCGGCGGGTACAACGAACTGCGCATTGAAGACAAAAAAGGCGCAGAACAGATCTACCTGCATGCGCAGCGCGATTGGGATGAAAACGTTGAACACGATCAGAAGATTCGCGTGGGCAATGAGCGGCATGACACGGTGGAGAAGAACACTTACACCGAGCTGAAGGCGGAAGAACATCGCACCACCATTGCTGATCGTAAGGTGGAGGTGAAGGCTGATGATCACTGGGTGGTTGGCCAAAACCAGCACATCAAACTGGGGACCGCGCAGTTAATGACGGCAGGCAAGGAAATCCATCTCAAGGCCGGGCAAAAGATGGTCATCGAAGCAGGTATGGAACTCACCGTGAAAGCCGGCGGAAGTTTCATCAAACTGGATGCGGGCGGTATAACCGTAGTGGGACCGGTCATCAAACTGAATGCCGGAGGTGCACCGGGCGTCGGAACCGGAAATGCCGCGCTCTTGCCGCTGGTGCCCCTGCCCGCCGCGTCTGACAAGGCCGGCGAAGTCCCCGAACGTGGCGAATCGCAACCGGCGCCGGAAGTCATTCATAAACTCAGCGCAACCATTAGTGCAGTGCCCGGCCATCCCGGTTACGAGGATGAACCCTATACGCTATTCGCCGATGGTGCCGTGATTCAGGAAGGCCTGACCGGCGAAGACGGTGTGATCAAGTTCGATCATGTGCCCGGCACTCAGGCTTACGCAGTGGAACTGGTGAATGGTCACCGCTTCGAGATCGAGCCCAAGGAAGAAAGCGGTGAAGCGGCCTCGCAAAACCAGCAATTGGCACGCCAGGGCTACCGGGACTACCACGCAAAAGCGGACCAGCTTGAACCCTTGAGCTCGGCGGATGACTACCGTGGCGCGGCTCTGAACCCGACAAACAAGCCGAAAAGCCTTTGAGTGCAGGAAGCCTCTAAATGACGACTGATTACAGCAAAGAAGTGATTCAGCTGACGCCGAAAGAGCACAAGTCCACCGCCCTGACCATGGACTGGTTCGCGGCCAAAGCGATGTACCCGCCGCGGGTCGGCGTTAAGGTCACCCCGCTGATCAATGGTGACAAGGCGTTTGGTGCGGTATACGACGCGATTCAATCGGCGCAGAAGAGCGTCGAAATTATCAGTTGGGGATTCGACCCGGCGATGCGTTTCAAGCCGGGCGGCGATCGCATCGGCGAACTGCTGGACGTTCGAGGACGCCACGGCGTAAAGACCCGCGTGTTGATCTGGAAGAACCCGCTGGCCAACTTTGTTGAAAACACCATTATCGGCGATGGCCTGGGAGGCTCGGGCGGGACGGCTATGGGCTCGGGCATGACCAGGGGCAGCGCCGGTTCCAATCGCACGCTCGAAGATCGCCAGCAACTGGAGTATCGCCGCACAATTCACCAACATGAATTGACCAAACTTCGTGCCGGTGAAATCCCTGCCTACGGCACCAGCGGCTATCGATACGATAAGCGCGAAAAGGAGCTGCAGGACATTCTGACCGACACGGAAACCAGACTGAACGGCCAAGGCGCCTACAACAAACTCAGAGGTTCGGGCGCCCCGGGGTATTCACCTGACGACGAGGAATACACCCGGGAATGGTTCAATCGCATCCACGATGAGCGAATGCAGAACGTCGAGTTTCGCACCCGAGACTTTTCTACCGAAATCCCGCTGAATGCGATCATCCGCGGACCGCAGATGGCCAAGGAAAAAGGACGCCTGGCAACCTTGTATCGGTTGATGAAAGACGAAGCGCCGGACACCCATTTTGCCCACATGTTGGGGTTGACCTTATTCGCCAGCCACCACCAGAAGATGGTGTTGGTGGACTATGAAGACGCCGCGAACGCAGTAGGTTTCGTCATGGGTCACAACATGCATCGCAACTACTGGGACACCAGTGCGCACTTGTACAACGACAAAGCCGCACAGCGCAGTCCGGGTTTCGGGCCCTGGCAAGACCTGTCCACCAAGGTACAAGGCCCGGTCCTGCATGATCTGAACCACAACTTCACCAGCGCCTGGGATCGGGAAACCTCCTGGGTCAAAAAATGGTTTGAAGACGGGATGCAGGCGCAGCGCCAACCCATCAAACCGGACAACTTCAAAGCTGCCGGTTCGACCACGGCGCAGATATGCCGCACGCAACCGCAAGAAGGCGCGGAAACGTCAATTCTGGAGCTCTATCACAAGGCTTTGGGTAACGTGCGCGACTACGCCTACTTTGAAAACCAGTACTTCCGCTACGCGCCGTTCTCCCGGCAATTGCGTGAACTGGCGGCGGCCTACATGGCCAAGGGCCGAGATAAAGACTTGTATGTATTCGTGGTCACCAATAACCCGAACTCCAAGGATTTTTCCAGTACCACTTATTCGAGTCTGCAAGAACTGGGGCAAGAACAACTGATGCCCCAGGCCCAACGCAGCCTGACAGAAGACATGCTGCGTAAACGCAGCGAGCTGGCCTACCTCGAAGCCAATCCACACAACGATTCCTACGTACAACGTGCTCAACTCAATCGCGCCGAAGTATTGAAAAGCCAGATCACTGAACTGGAAAAAAAGGGCGTAACCCCCGAAGTGGAAGAACGCATGGGCGGCCTTAAGCAAAAAGACGTCGCCGAACTCGGCAAACCGAAATCGGATGACGGCGAAGATGCAAAACCCTATACCCTCAAGGATTTGCCGGGCATCAAAGTCGCCATCGCCACACTCACCGCCTGCACACCAGAGCCTGGCGGCACGTTGGGCAAAGGCGAACAGGCCTATTTCCGAGACATCTATGTGCACTCGAAATTGCTGGTGGTAGATGATGTTTTCAGCTTGCTGAGCTCAGCGAATATCAATACTCGCAGTATGCATACCGACTCCGAATTGGGGGTTGCGATGCCGGATCCGGAGTTGGCGAAGCAGTGGCGGGAGGAGTTGTGGGGGTTGCATGCAAATGAATCGTTTAACGATGACAAGGGGCGCTGCGATGCTGCTGCCAACTTTAAAAATTGGAACGAAGTGATGGATGAAAACTGGAAGAGGAAGAGCCTGGATAAGCCCTTGATTGCACATCTAACTCGCTTCTGGGACGTGGAGACGCCGTATGCCAAAGCCATTGACTAAAGCTATATATTTTTGTGCCTTGATCTTTTCTGTCCTGTTGAGCGGAGCTCCAGCCATGGCCTATCCAACTTTTACCTGTGCTTACGAAAAAGATCACAATCCTCCGTTAGATGTTGAAGCTGAACGCTGGTTTCAACAAGCACGCGGTTTGGAGAAGGTACGAGGTATCAAAGATTGGCAAACAATAGTCGGGCTGTATGAAAAAGCCATCGCCAAAGATCATTGGAAAGCGATGCACAACTTAGCGGGGCTCTACCGCACGGGTTGGCCAGGACAGCCTGGTGTTGAACAAGACACCAGCAAGATGCTTGATTTATACGAACGCATGGTGAAACTCAAGGTCCCGTTGGGTTACTACGATTGGGCTGTGGTCGCCGAACACGGGCGTGGAATCATGAAATCGGACCGAATGGCTAGTTCCTATATATTCCAGGCCGCGCAATTAGGTAACCCATTGGCTCAGGTCCGCATCGGAAATTATTTTGCGTTCCAATTGCCCAGAGACAAACAAGATGCACGAATGGCAGAACCTTATTTCCGATGTGCCGGCGCTCAAGACTCACCAGATGCAATTATAGAAACAGCGGCATTCTATAAAATTTCTAAAGAAAATATGCCTCTTGCACTGTTTTATTACCAACGCGCCGCATCACTGGGTAGCTCTTCAGGATTAAACAATCTAAAAGGCGCCTTTGAACCTACACCCCGACCAATATACAACTTTGGATATCAGCCAAATTCGAAGCTTCACGAGCTATATGCCGGCCTATTAAAGCAACTAAATGCCGACCAAAAATTGCGCTTTCCGAATCTGATGAAAGACCACCCTCTCCCGCCCCACCCCAAACAAGGCTTCGACGCAGAACATCCAGACCGCAGGCCGGAAATATGATCTGCAGCGAGATTAAGTCATGACACATCGACACTGGAAGCAACTGGCGGCCACCGCCAAAGCTGCTGCTTTATGCATCGCTTTTATTTGTATATTGAGCGGCGCGCCAGCCATGGCCTACCCAATCTTCACCTGCGCCTATGAAAAAGATCACAACCCACCGCTGGATGCAGAAGCCGAAGAATGGTTTCAACAGGCTCGCGTTTTGGAGAAAGTACGAGGGGTGAAAGATTGGGTCACCATTGTTAGCTTTTACGACAAAGCCATCGCTAAAGACCACTGGAAGGCCATGCACAATATGGCGGCGCTTTATCGTACGGGCTGGCCAGGGCAACCGGGTGTTGAGCAGAACACCGGCAAAATGCTCGATCTATACGAGCGCATGGTAAAGCTGAAAGTCCCGCTGGGTTATTACGACTGGGCCGTAGTTGCCGATCATGGACGGGGTATATTCAAGTCGGATCGCATGGCCAATTCTTACATGTTTCAGGCTGCGCAGTTGGGCAGCCCACTGGCGCAAGTCCAACTGGGGCAATACTTCGCTTTTGCGCTACCCAGGGATAAGCAAGATGACAACATGGCTGAGCGCTATTACCGCTGCGCTGGGGCGCAAGACAACCCTGATGCAATACTGAAAACCGCGAGCTTTTATGAGATCGCTAAAAAAAACAAACCTCGAGCGTTATTCTATTATCAGCGAGCGGCGTCATTCGGCAGCTCCACTGCACTAAGCAACTTAAAAGGAGCATTCGAAGAGCAGCCTGAACCTATGTATAACTTCGGTTATAAACCAGACAAAAAACTATATGATTTTTATTCCGAACTTTGGCAACGACTTGGTACCGACCCTAAGTTGCGATTCCCTGATCTTATTAAAGAACATCCACTCCCCGCACACCCTCATCAAGGCTTCGACGCCGAACACCCGGACCGTCGCCCAGAGCTATAACCTTAATCCTCACGGAAGACCCACCAACAAAGGAGCTACACCATGCGTAAAACCCTTGCCATTCTCGCCGCTATCCTGCTGGCCATTTCCCTCTTCAGCGCATTGATCGGACTGGGCGGTGTCGCCGGTGCAGCGTCCGGGGCAGGGAAAGTCTCCAGTGATGTGGATGTCGCGTTCATGGCTGCCAAAGTGTTGTTTTTCTTGAGCCTGGCCGGTGGCGTCATCGCGATTTGCTGGCCGAAAGATAACGCCGAGTAAACCTTCAAGGCCCGAGGAAATACCGCCCCGGCGTCACCCCAAACGCCCGGCGAAACATCGCAACAAACGCGCTCACATTGTCATACCCCAACTCCAGCGCAACGGTCGTCACCGCCGCCCCGGCCGCCAGCAACTCCAGCGCTCGCAACAACCGCGCGCGCTGGCGCCATTGGCTGAAGGTGAAGCCGGTTTCGCTGACGAAGCGCCGGGCCAGGGTTCTTGTCGATACGCCACCCCACTGCGCCCATTGCTCCAGAGAGCGGTTGTCGGCCAGGTCATCGACCAGCGCCTGGGTGATCCGCCGCAGTCGCGGATTCTGGGGCAATGGCAGGCCGAAAGGCTCGGTGGGTGACGCGGCGATTTCGTCGAGGATGAGTTGGGCGATCCGTTCCTGGCGCTGATCGAGTGCGGCCTCGCCCCAAGTCGCGGCCCGATCAACCGCTTCTCGGAGTAACCCCGAGGTCGCGATGATGCACGGCTGCTCCGGTAACCCGATGCAATCCGGCGCCGCCACATAGACGCTCCAGCCATGGAATGGACCGTGTGAGCGCAAGCCGTGCAGGCAATCAGGCGGAATCCACACCGCGTGGGTGGCCGGCACCACCCAATGATGATCCGCCGCGTCCACTGACAACAATCCGCGCCGTGCGCCCAGCAATTGGCCGCGGGCATGCTGGTGCAACGCGCTTTGGCGCTCGACCGGGCTGTCGAGCGCGACGGCGATCAGCCTTGCAGCCGTTAAAGACTGCGCCAGCTCGGTGGATATCAGTGGTTTAACCATTGGCAGTTTCACGTTATCAAATGACCTGGATGACGCAGTCTAGCCACGGATAACGTTTTAGCCTGAGCACTCATTCAACAGGAGTCACCGATATGCGCGCCGAAGACCTGCTTCCCGACCATCTTGATCAAGGCCTATTCAACGGCACCACGGTGCGCAAAGGCACGGTTGGGGCCTTCCTTATCAATGCGCGAGTGCTCACCGACGCAGGTGCCAGAGACGAACAACGACAGCAGGCCGAGCAAGATATCGTCGAGGCCTTGCCGGCGTTAAAAGCGCTGGGCCTGTTCGAGATTCTGCAAGTGCGCGACGAAGCGCTGCGCCGATTGTGCGAAGGAAGGTGACACCCGCGCTCGCGATGGAGTGTCGGGCTGTGCAACGATGTCGCCCTGCCTGACCGCGAACCACTGCGGACGCTGATCGAACCTGACCGGTAAGTCACTGTCCCTTGGGTACGCGACGTTTTTTGCCAAGGATCGATATGACCAACCTCAACACCCCCACCTCATTTGTGCCCGGACGCCTGGAGCAGATGTCCACCCGCGTGGCTTTTTTCATCGCCGGTTTCGGCATCGCCGCGTGGGCGCCGCTGGTGCCTTACGCCAAGGCGCGTGCCGGGCTGGACGAAGGCACGCTCGGTTTGCTGCTGTTGTGCCTGGGCGTCGGGTCGATTATTGCGATGCCGCTGGCGGGGTTGCTGGCCACGCGTTTTGGCTGTCGGCGGGTGGTCAGTGCCGGGGTGTTGTTGATTTGTGCGGCTCTGCCATTGTTGGCGACGGTGTCGTCGATTCCGGCGCTGATTGCGGCGTTGTTCATGTTTGGTGCCGGGCTGGGCACGGTGGATTCGACGGTGAATCTGCAAGCGGTGATCGTCGAGCGCGCCAGCGGCAAAACCATGATGTCGGGTTTTCATGGCTTGTTCAGTCTCGGCGGGATCGTCGGCGCGGCGGGTGTCAGCGCCCTCCTCGGCCTCGGCGTGTCGCCGCTCGGCGCGACGCTGGTGGTGAATGTCATGCTGATTGTCGCGCTGCTCAAAGCGGCGCCGCATCTGTTGCCGTATGGCAGCGAAAGTTCCGGGCCGGCGTTTGCCGTGCCGCATGGCATCGTGCTGTTTATCGGGATGATGTGCTTTATCGTTTTTCTCACCGAAGGCGCGGTGCTCGACTGGAGCGCGGTGTTCCTGGCGTCGGAACGCGGGATCGACACGGCGTATGCCGGGCTCGGTTATGCGGCGTTCGCGCTGACCATGACCGCCGGGCGTCTGACCGGCGATGCGATTGTGCGGCGCCTCGGCGCGACCAAAGTGATGGTGTTTGGCGGGCTGACGGCGGCGGTAGGTCTGGCGCTGGCGACATTTGCGCCCAGCTGGCAGGCAGCGTTGGTGGGTTATGCGCTGGTCGGCGCCGGGTGCTCGAACATTGTGCCGGTGCTGTACACCGCCGTGGGCAAACAAACCGTCATGCCGGAAAGCATTGCCGTACCGGCAATTACCACACTCGGCTACGCCGGGATCCTCGCCGGACCGGCGCTGATCGGCTTCGTCGCTCATGGCAGCAGCCTGAGCTTCGCGTTCGGGCTGATGGCCGTGTTGCTGGTGGCCGTGGCGATTGGCGGGAAAGTGTTGAAGGTGTGAAAAGCTGAAAAGCATCGCGAGCAGGCTGAACTGGCCTAATGATTTTGGACACTTCAATCGGGCGCTATGATGGCGCCCAAATCTGAGGTGTTTTTGGATATGCGTAATTCTTATTCAACTGAGTTCAAACTCAAGGCTGCTGGCATGGTGCTGGATGAGGGGATATCGGTTCCCGAGGTTTGCGCCAGTTTAGATA